>JANLYK010000456.1:0-2595 GCA_031365595.1 Chloroflexota bacterium
GTCTTCGTCCGGCGCTACGCGTTCTTCGACCAGAACATCGCGGTCGTCGTCGGCGACGACGGCGTGCTCGTCGTCGACACGCGGATGACCCATCGCCAGGCCCACGAGATCCTCGACGATCTGCGCGAACTCAGCCCGCTGCCGGTCCGGGCGGTCATCAACACCCACGGCCACCACGACCACGCGTTCGGCAATCACGTGTTCCGGCCCGCCCCGATCTGGGGCCACGTGCGCTGCGCGACGATGATCACCTCGACCGGCGACCACCAACGCGCCGAGGTGGCGGCCGCGATGCCGGAATTCGCCGCCGACCTGGCGGCTGTCGTTCTCGACCCGCCCGATCGGACGTTCGAGACCGACGCGATCGTGCCCTTCGACGCCGGCGACCGCCTCGTCGAGCTGCGCTACCTCGGCCGCGGCCACACCGACAACGACATCGTCGTGCTGATCCCCGACGCTGGTGTGCTTCTCGCGGGCGACCTGCTCGAGAACGACGCGACGCCGTATTTCGGGGACGGCTACCCGATGGACTGGCCGGCCACCGTCGAGCGGCTCGTCGATCTCGCGACCGGCTCGGTGGTGCCGGGCCACGGGAGCGTCGGCGATCGCGGCTTCGTCGTCCGCCAGATGACCGAGTTCCGGACGATCGCCGAGCTCGCGACGATGGTCGACCAGGGCACGCTCGACCTCGACGCGGCGGTGCTCCGGACCCCGTACCCCGCCGACGCCGCGCGCGAGCCGCTCGAACGGGCGCTCGCCCAGCTGCGCGGCGAACTGGGCTGATCGGCGCCCAGAGTCAAACGGCCGACACCTGGCCCGAGATCAGGCACATCAAGTGGGGCGGCGCGTCTACCTCAACGGATGACCGGGGCCGAACCACCGCCACACGGCTGTGATTCTCCGGTCGCCGGAGGGATCGTCATGCGGATCGCGTCGATCGGTGGGCTTCTCGTCACTCTCGCTTCAGTTCTATTCCTGGCCGCGGTGCTCGTCGGCGTGTCCGGAGGTAGCGTGAGCGTCGCAGGCGCGGGTCCGGGCGGCCTCCTCGTGACCGTCGGTCTGGCCATGCTTGCCGGAGGGGCCACCATTCTCTGCGTCACCGGGCCGGGGGCGCTTCGTGGACGCGTCCCGAGGGTCGGCCTGGGCCTCATCGGGATCGGGATCGCGGCGAACCTGGCAACCTCGAACGTGTCGGCGAGCAGCATGCTGGTGCTCGTGTTTCTCGCAGGCGGCATGGTGGCCGGCCTTGGAGCCGTGATTACGATGCTCGGCCTTCTCGAGACAAACGGCCGACCTCGCCGGATCGCCCTGACGTTTCTCGGCGGCCTCGTGCTCGCCGGCGCGGCCGGCGCGTTGACCAACGTGGGCGTCGATGGCAGCGGGGTCCTGACATCGATCGCGCGGGTGCTGACCACCGGCCTGGCGCTGGCTGGCGGGGTCGCGATGGCTGTCGCACTCGCGGGCGTCGGAGTCCATGGCATGCGCCCGAACGACCCCATCGCATCGGTCATTCGCCGATGAGGCGGCCGGGAAGTCCAGCGGCTGCCCTCGCGACGCTCATAACGGTCCTGCTTCTCGGCATGCCTGGGGCGGCGGCGGCCAGCACCCAGTCGGAGGCGCCACCCCCGGCCTGCGACCTGCCGACATCGACTGTCGTGGCCGGGACGCCGCTCGAGCTGTCGGGCAAGGTGACCCTCTCGGACGAAGGGGTCGGGCTGGCGGCCCGGAGCGCCTCCGGAGCCTTTCGCGAAGGGACCGTTGCCCTTATCGATGACACCTGGCGAGGAGTCATCGTCTTCGGAGCGGCCGACGCAGGGGCGTGGAGCCTCGAGATCGTCGTGGACGCCAAGTCATGCGTGAGCCCCTTGACGGTCATCCTTCCGGAGGGCGTGGTCGTGCCCCCAACCAACGAGGCACGCGGTCCGGAGCCGGGCGACGAACGGCCCCAAGGGATCGACGCCAGCACGATCCGCGAGGCGTTCACCCTTGGCGGAGCCTTGGCGGTGGTCGCCTCGTGGCTGTTCCTGCTGATCGTCGGCCTCGCGAACGCTGCCGGGGCGCGCCCGCTCGCGCGCCGCGGGTTCGGACCACTGGCTCGGGTCACAACGTTCATCGGCGTGCTGGGTGCGTTCGTCGGTGTCGGGGTCGTTGTCTACTTCGGCTTCGCCATGTCCCATTTCGGTACCGGGATTCCGCCCGAGCAGGTGGCCGTCCTCGACCTGATGCTGCTGGGCATGGTGGTCGCCGGATCGGTCGTTGGAATCATCGCGGCCCAACGTCTCCGGCTGGAAGGTCGAAGCCGTGCCGACTGAGCGCCGTCGCCGGCCGGTCGGATGGCCTCGACGCCGACCCGAGGCCGAAGGACTCGAGACGAAGGGTGTCGGGCGCTGGGTCCGGGTCACCGGCCACGTCGACGATCCGGTCTCCCTGACCTGCCGGGCCGTCTCCGACGACATCCGATTCGCTGCCGACGTCGAGATTCCACCGGCCCTTGCCGGTCTGGACTGCCGCCAGGTCTTTGTCGTCAGCGACATTGTCACCATCCGCTGACCGAGGCGCGGGGCCCGCGAGGCGAGCTCGACCGGGCGCTCAGGC
>JANLYK010000402.1:0-3465 GCA_031365595.1 Chloroflexota bacterium
CAACGCGATCCGCCACGCCCAGCGCCGGAGCAGGACGAGCCCGACGCCGGCCAGCACGGTGATGAACCCGTAGCCGGCGATGATCGTGCCCAGGGCCAGACCCGCCTGGCGGATGTCGGGCGCGGAACCGCCGTTCAGGGCCACCCCGAGCAATCCTCCGCCGGCGGCCATGCCGGAGACGCCGATCAGGATCAGCAATCCGGCTGCCAGGATCAGGCTCGGTGGTCGGATGGTCATCGGCGGATCGGTCGGATGGAGTGGCGGGTCATGCGTCCAGGCGCTTCGTCGGCAGGCGGATGAGTCGCCGCGAAGGCGGCTGTGCCACGATAGCCCGGTGAGTCATGCAACTGCGCGCCAGAGTCGTCAGCGCCTCGACCAGCTCGTCGTCGAACGCGGCCTCGCGGACAGCCGCGCCCGCGCCCAGGCCCTGATCCTCGCCGGCAAGGTCCGAACGGGTGTCGGTGACGCCGCCCGACTCGACCGCAAGGCCGGCGACCTCGTCGATCCGGATCTGCCGATCGCGCTCGTCGCGGCCGATCCGTACGTGAGTCGCGGTGGACACAAGCTTGCCGCGGCCCTCGACACGTTCGGGATCGACCCGGCCGGGCTCATCTGTCTCGATGCCGGCGCCTCGACCGGCGGGTTCAGCGACGTGCTGCTCCAGCGCGGGGCTGCGCGGGTCCACGCTGTCGACGTCGGCCGCGGCCAGCTCGCCGACCGAGTCGCCCGCGATCCCCGCGTCGTCGTCCACGATCGGACCAACGCCCGGTCGCTGACCTCGGAGACCTTCGCCGAACCGATCGAGCTGGCCGTCATCGACGTGTCGTTCATCTCGCTCGGCCTCGTCCTCGGGCCGATCGCGTCCACGCTCCGGGTCCGGCCCAGCGCCCCGATCGTCGCCCTCGTGAAGCCCCAGTTCGAGGTCGGCAAGGGCGCGACCGATCACGGCGTGGTCCGCGATACGGCGGCTCACCGGGCGGTCCTCGACCGGATCGCCGCCACGGCCGCGGAGATCGGCTTCGGGACTCGGGCGGTGATCGCGTCTCCGATCCTCGGGCCCGAGGGCAATCGCGAGTTCCTCGTCCATCTCCAGGCCGGCCCGAGCTGCGCGGAGCTCGGCGATCGGATCGGGGAGGCCAGCGGGGTGCCGGCGCCCGCCGCGACCGACGCGGCCTCGGGTGCCGAGTCGATGTTCGCGTTGGGGCAGGGGAGGGCCGAGTGACCGTCCAGCGCATCGGCTTTGCCTACAACCCGACCAACGACGCCGCCGTCGAGCTCCGCGAGCGAGCCGCGGGCTGGTGCCGGATGCACGGGATCGAGCACTGGGCGGCCCAGGCCCAGGACTTCGACGGGCTCTGCCGCGAGCTGCCCAGCACCGATATCCTCGTCGTCCTCGGAGGCGACGGCACGCTTCTTCGGGCGGCCCGCGCCGTGATCCAGGTGGACGTCCCGCTGCTCGGCGTGAACCTCGGCAAGATCGGCTTCCTCTCGAAAGTGGAGGCGAGTGAGCTCGAGGCCGTCCTCGCGAAGCTGAAGGCCGGGGACTTCACGATCGACGCCCGGATGGCCCTCGAGGCGCGCCTCCTGCCCGGCGGCAACGAGGCCGAGGCGACCATCCATCACGCGCTCAACGACATCGTGGTCGCCCGTGGCGCGCTGGCCCGGGTCGTCCGGCTCGATGTCGCGATCGGCCCGACCCACCTCGCGACGTTCATCGCCGACGGGCTGGTCGTCTCGAGCCCGACCGGCTCGACCGGGTACTCGTTCAGCGCCGGCGGCCCGATCGTCGCCCCCGACAGCCGGAATCTGATCGTGACGCCGATCGCGGCGTACCTCTCGACCCTCCGCTCCGTGGTCGTCGGTCCGGACCAGGTCGTCCGCGCCCGGGTCATCGACGCGACCGAGGCGATCGTCTCGATTGACGGCCGCGAGGACGTCCCGATCGCGGTCGGCGACGTCGTCGAGGTCCGGGCCCTAGCCCGCCCGATCCAGCTCGTCGAGCCGGCCGGCAGCCAGCCGTTCTGGGACCTGTTCCGGCGGAAGGTCGAGCTCCTGCCGTCGTGAGGGGAGCAGCCGGATGGCGATGACCGAGGAGCGCGAACGCGGCGGCGTCGAGGACGCGCTCGTCCCGGAGGCGAACGACTCGCGGCCAGGACGACTCCTCGAGCTGACCGTCACCGACCTGGCGCTGATCGAGCGCCTTCGGCTCGAGCTCGAGCCCGGCCTGAACGTGTTCAGCGGCGAGACGGGGGCGGGCAAGAGCCTCCTGATCGACGCCCTCGGCCTGGCGGTCGGCGCCCGGGCCGACACGACCCTCGTCCGCCACGGGGCCGAGACTGCGCGGGTCACCGCCCTGTTCGATCGCCTGCCCGAGCCTCTGATCGCGGCCCGCGAGGTGTCCGCGACCGGCCGCTCGACGGCGCGCCTCGACGATGAAGCGGTGACCGCGGCCCGTCTTGCCGAAACCATCGGCGGTCTCGTCGAGATCCACGGCCAGCACGATCAGCAGCGGCTCCTCGACGAGCGCTGGCAGCGCGACCTGCTCGACGCGTTCGGCGGCCACCACGCGCTCCGGACGACGATCGCGGCCGCGGTGGAGCGCTGGCGCGAGAACCGGGCCCTGCTGGCCGCCCTCGAGCTCGATCCGCGCGAGATCACCCGCCGGCTCGAGCTCGCCGAGCACGAGGCCGACGAGATCGCCGCGGCCAACCTCCGGGTCGGCGAGGCGGCCGAGATCCGGGCCCGGCTCGAGGCCGCCCAGCACGGCGAAGCGATCGCCCGCGGCGGAGCGACCCTCGCCGAGGCGCTCGTCGGCGACGAGACCGGGGCCCGCGAGATCGCGGCGATCGCCGTCCGCGAGGCGCGCGGCCTGGCCCGCCTCGACACCCGGTTCGAGGACGTGGCCGAGCGCCTGGCCGGTCTCGAGGCCGAGCTGGAGGACCTCGCGAGCACGGTGCGCGACCTGGCCGAGACGATCGATCACGACCCGGCCGAGCTCGCCCGTCTCGAAGAGCGCCTGTCGACGATCTTCAGCCTCGAACGCCGCTATGGCGACGATGAGGCCGCGGTCCTCGCCCACGGCGAACAGGCGGCGGCCGAGGCGGAACGGCTGCGCGGCGTCGACGACGAGCGGGCCGCGCGCCAGGCCGACGACGCCCGGCTGCTGGAGCGCGTGGCCGGGGCCGGGGCGGACCTGTCGGCGGCGCGTGCGACCGCGGCCCGGGCCCTCGGAACCGCGGTCGGAGACGTGCTCGAGCAGCTCGGGTTCCCGGCCGGGGTGTTCGAGGTCGGGCTCGGGCGGCGACCGGCCGGACGGGACGAGCCCGCGGTCGAGATCGACGGCGACGCGGTCGCGTTCGACCCGACCGGGATCGACCAGGTCGTGTTCCGGATCGCCCCGAACGCCGGCGAGCCGGCCCGCTCCCTCGCGAAGATCGCCTCGGGCGGCGAGCTGAGCCGGATCGC
>JANLYK010000485.1:0-4352 GCA_031365595.1 Chloroflexota bacterium
CGTGCGGACGGCCCGCCGGCGGGGCCTGTTCGTCGCGTTCGGCGAGTGCCAGTCGTTCGGGACCAATACGAGCTACTTCGTCTGGCGCGAGATCACGCGTCGGTTGTTCGGGCTCGAGGATGACGAGCCGGTCGAGCTCCAGCGCGCCAGGCTCGAGGCCAGGCTGGCCGCTATCGACGATGCCCTCGTTGTCCGCGCTCCTTTGCTCGCGTCGCTCGTCGGCCTGGACATCCCGGACAACGAATTGACCGCGAGCCTCGATGCAAAGGTCCGCAAGGCATCGGTCGAGGACCTCCTGGCGGTCTACCTCCGGGCGCGTTCAGCCAGCGAGCCGCTGGTCCTCGTCCTGGAGGACTGCCACTGGATCGACGCCCTGTCGCGCGATCTGCTCGGCGTGCTCGGCCGGACGACGGCTGCCCTGCCGGTGCTCATCGTTCTGGCGTACCGGCCATCCACTGAGGTTGGCGGTGGCCTCGGGGTGGATCGCATCCCGGACTTCATGGAGCTGCCGCTCGGCGAGCTCACCGGCGACGATGCGGCGGATCTAATCCGGTCCAAGCTGGAACAGGTCCTCGGCGTCGAGGGCGACGTCCGCCCCAGCGATGCGCTGGTCTCGCTCGTCACGGATCGATCGGGCGGCAACCCGTTCTATATCGAGGAGCTCATCACCTTCATCGCCAGCCGCGATGTCGACCTTGGCGACCCTTCGGCCATCAGCGGACTTGAGTTGCCCGAGAGCCTGCACAGCCTCGTCCTGTCGCGGATCGATCAGCTGGAGGATGAGCCGCGTCGGACGCTCAAGGTGGCAAGCGTCGTCGGGCGCGTGTTCGAGGCGCCGATCCTGCCAGGCGCCTACCCGGAGCTCGGAACGCTCGACACCGTCGTCGGGCAACTCGCGGTCCTGCGCACGGCCGACCTGGTCAACCTGGACCGGGAAGCGGACCAGGCCTACCTCTTCAAGCACGTGGCCACACAGGAGGTCGCATACGCGAGCCTCCCGTTCGCGGTCCGGGCGACCCTCCACGGGCGGGTCGGGACGTACATCGAATCGGCTCGGCCGGACGCCATCGACCGCAACCTGGATCTCCTCGCCCACCACTTCTGGCGCAGTCATGACGAGACGCGCAAGCGGGAGTACCTGGGTCGGGCGGCCGACGCGGCGCGCGCTGCGTATGCGAACGGCGCAGCGATTGACTACCTGGAACGGCTCGTTCCGCTGCTGGCCGGCAGCGATCGCGTGAGCACGATCCTCAAGCTCGGCAAGGTCCTCGAGCTGGTCGGAAACTGGTCCCGAGCGGAGCAGGTCGACCGCGAAGGCCTTGCCCTTGCCGGCGAACTTGATGACGCCCCGGCGCAAGGCTGGTGCCACGCGGCCCTCGCGGAGGTCGATCGCAAGCAGGGCCGATATGACAACGCCATCGGCCACCTCGATCGCGCCCGTGCCCTGTTTGCCGAAGTCGGTGCCGAGGACGGAATCGGGCAAGTGCTCCACCTCGCCGGAACGGTGGCAGCCCAGCGCGGCGACTACGCCACCGCCCGGGCGCGGTACGAGGAGAGCCTCGCGATTCGCGCGCGGCTCGAAGATCGGGCGAGCATGGCCGCCCTCTATTCCAACCTGGGCGTCATTGCCGAGTACGCAGGGGATCTCGCCGCGGCGCGGGAGTACAATGAGGAGGCCCTTGCCATCAGGACGCAGGTCGGCGATCGATGGGCCATCGGCGTCTCGCACAACAACCTCGGCATGATCGCCCTGCACGAGAAGGCGTTCGACGAGGCGCGGACGCGGTTCGAGGAATCGATGCGCCTCAACCGCGAGATCGGCGACGCGTGGATGGTGGCCATCGGTCACAACAACCTGGGCACGGCCACGCGTGGCCTCGGCGATCTTGCTGCGGCCCGGGAGCACTTCGCCGCTAGCCTGCGAGCGTACCGCGATTACGACGATCGATGGGCCCTGGCATTCCTCCTCGAGGACATCGCGGTCCTGGCCGCGATGCTGGAGCGGGCCGAGCAGGCATTCAACCTCCTGGGCGCCGCGGAGGCGCTGCGTGAGACGATCGGCTCGCCCCGCGGGGCCGCTTTGGAGGCCGAACTCGCCGGGCTGCTCAGCCCGGCCCTTACGATGATCGGCGATGCCGCTGCGGCGGCGGCAACCTTGAGCGGGCGTGGGCTCGACCTTGAGAGCTCCGTGGAGCTGGGCCTCGCCGTCTGCGCGTGACGACGGGTTGCGATCCGACGGATAGTACCAAATTGTTGCTCTTTCGCACCGGACCACGGGATTGGTCTTGTAACGCCGATGGACCAGCGGTTATGGTGCGTGAGATGCAGTGGTGGACCCGTCTATCCGCGGGTTCTTCTGGAGCGCGTGTGAGGGTTTATCATCGTGAGTGATCGCTGGCTGCCTGATTCGGTGTCCGTCGGAGCGCGCCGCTTCCGCCTTCACCCGCCGCCGTCGATGCACCGAGTGGCCTGGCGGGCCGCCGCCGTGCTCCCGCCGCTCCTCATCCTGATCGCGGTCCTGGGCCTCCCGGCATCCGTCGGAGCCACCATCACCCCGAGCCCGACGGCGACGGCGACGACCCTCGCCAACGCGATCAAGTCATCCTCGGCGAACGTCACCGGCGCGTCGTTCGTCACGGTGCCGGGCAGCACGTCGTACGGCATCGGCGACGCGTCCCCGTTGCTTGGTCTGTTCCCGACCGACGGGGCGTCCTACGGCATCCTCAGCACCGGCAACGTCAGCAGCGTCGCTCACCCCGGCACCCTCGCGTCCACGAGCCTGGCTGGTCTCAACGTTCGGGGCAACACCGACTACGACGTAACGATCCTCAAGATCGACCTCAACGTCCAGGCGAACGCCAACTGCCTGACCTTCGATTTCAAGTTCCTGTCCGAGGAGTTCCCGCGCTTCGTCAGTGGCCCCTATAACGACGCCTTCATCGCCGAGCTCGACACGTCGACGTGGACGACGTCCGGCTCCACGATCACCGCGCTCGACAACTTCGCCTTCGACGCCGCCGGGAACGTGGTCAGCGTCAAATCGTCCGGTGCGACCCAGATGAGCGCGGCTGAGGGCGCCTGGACCGCGTTCGACGGCATCACTGATGCGGATGGCGGCGCCACCCACCTCCTCAAGGCCTCGACCCAGGTCAGCCCGGGCGCGCACTCGCTCTATCTCTCCATCTTTGACCAGCAGGACTACATCTACGACTCGGCGGTCTTCCTGGACAACCTCCGGGTGGGGTACGTCTCGAGCCCGGGCACGAACTGTGTCGCAGGCGCCATACCCGTCAACTACGTGCTGGGACTGACGCCGGCATCGGCCACAGCCCCGGTCGGGACCTCCCATACCGTGACGGCGAAGCTGACCGACGAGGCCGACGTGCCGCAGGCCGGAAAGGCGATCGCGATTTCCGTAACGGGTGCCAACAGCGCTTCCGGAACGGCAACGACCAATGCCTCGGGTGTGGCCACGTTCGCCTATTCCGGCGCGAACAGCGGGATGGACACCGTCGAGGCGTGCTACGACGTGGATGCCGCAGCCCCGTGCGAGGCCGTAGCCGGGGCAACGATGCAGTGGGCTATCTCACCCCCGACGCTGATCCGGGCCGTCTCCACCGGTGGCACCGGCGCGTATCTCATCGGACGAATCGACGGCGCGGTGAGCCTGGGGATCACGCTGAGCGCCTCGACCAGCGCGACCTGCACCGGCGGCGCCCTCGCCGGCGGTTCGCCCGTGTCGGGCGGCGCCGTCAGTGCCACGACCGATCCGAACGGCTACTTCGGCGTCCAGGTCACGGGCGTCCAGCCCGGCGCTTACGTCGCGGCCAAGGTGACCTCTCCCTCCTCGACCGTTGATTCCGCCTGCATCGTCACTTCGGGCGACAACGACTTCTGGCCAAAGGCCCTTGACCTGGATGGGTCGTCGCTGACTGCCCATGACGTCATCGATGCCCAGGGCAAGGCCCGCTGGTACAAGTTCTCGGTGACCCCCGGTCAGCGAATCGAGGTGGTCCTGTCCGGGCTGCCGGCCGACTACGACCTCGCGGTGTTCAAGGACATCGGCGCTGAGTTCCTCGACCAGCTTGCACCTTCGAACGCTGCCGCACTCACGAAGTTGAGCGCGGAGTTTGCGCCGTCGGTCTTCAGCCCGTCGGTCTTCAGCCCGAGCGTCTTCTCGCCGTCGGTGTTCAGCCCGGACGCCTACAGCCCGAGCGTGTTCAGCCCGTCGGTCTTCTCGCCGTCTGTGTTCAGCCCGTCGGTCTTCTCGCCGTCTGTGTTCAGCCCGAGCGTCTTCTCGCCATCGGTCTTCAGCCCGAGCGTCTTCTCGCCATCGGTCTTCAGCCCGAGCG
>JANLYK010000501.1:0-4427 GCA_031365595.1 Chloroflexota bacterium
TCCGGCGCCGACACCGCCCTCGAATGCCGCCGACGCCGCCCCGATCGTCCGGCCGAACGCGGCCCGCCCGAGATACACGGCGCCCTCCCCGAGCTCGCCCTCGATCCGGAGGAGCCGGTTGTACTTGGCCACGCGCTCGCTGCGCGACGGGGCGCCGGTCTTGATCTGGCCCGTGCCCATGCCGACGACGAGGTCCGAGATCGTCGTGTCCTCGGTCTCGCCCGAACGGTGCGACACGATCGCCGTCCAGCCGGCTCGGCGGGAGAGCGCGATCGCGTCGATCGTCTCGGTCAGCGTCCCGATCTGGTTGAGCTTGATCAGGACGCTGTTCGCGGACGCTTCCTCGATCCCGCGCTCGATCCGATCCACGTTCGTGACGAACAGGTCGTCGCCGACGAGCTGGACGCGGTCGCCGAGCCGACGGGTGAGCTCGGCCCAGCCGGACCAGTCGTCCTCGGCCAGGCCGTCCTCGATCGAAATGATCGGGTAGCGCGTCGCCCAGTCGGCCCACAGGTCGATGAGCTCGCCGGACTCGAGGGTCCGGTTCTCGGTCGCGAGCCGGTAGCGGGTCGGTCCGTCGTCCCCTCCGCTCCCCTCCTCGACCAGCTCGGTCGTCGCCGGGTCGAGCGCGATCGCAACGTCCTCGCCGGGACGGTACCCCGCCTTCTCGATCGCCCGCAGGATCACTTCGACCGCGGCCTGGTTCGAGCCGAGCGACGGCGCGAAGCCGCCCTCGTCGCCCTGGCCCGTGGCATGCCCCTCGTCGTGGAGGATCGAGCGCAGCGCCCCGAAGATCTCGGCCCCGGCCCGGAGCGCATCGGAGAACGTCGCCGACCCGACCGGCATGACCATGAACTCCTGGAAGTCGGTCGAGTCCTGGGCATGCTTGCCGCCGTTGAGGATGTTGAACATCGGGACCGGCAGGACACGGGCCCCGACCCCGCCGAGGTAGCGGTAAAGCGGCTCATCATGGGCCGCTGCCGCCGCGTGGGCGCAGGCGAGCGACACCCCGAGGATCGCGTTCGCCCCGAGGGCCGCCTTGTTCGGCGTCCCGTCGAGCTCGCGCAGGAGGTCATCGACCCCGGCCTGATCGGCCGCGTCCATGCCGTACAGCTCGGGCGCGATCCGCTCGGTGACATTCGCGACCGCGGTCAGGACGCCCTTGCCGCCGAACCGGCCCTTGTCGCCGTCGCGCAGCTCGACGGCCTCGTGGGCGCCGGTCGACGCCCCGGACGGCACGGCCGCCCGACCGACCGACCCGTCGCCGAGGACGATGTCGACCTCGATCGTCGGATTGCCGCGCGAGTCGAGGATCTCGCGCGCGTCGAAGAGTTCGATGACGGTGTTCACGCGCTCGCTCCTGCCTTAGCCTTCTTCGTCCTCGGGGCGGGCTTCCCTTCTGGCCGGTCCTGGAGGACGGCGATCCCGGGCAGCTCGCGACCCTCGAGGAACTCGAGCGACGCGCCGCCGCCCGTGCTGATGTGGGTCATCTTCTCGGCCAGGCCCTGCTGCTCGATCGCAGCCACACTGTCGCCGCCACCGACGACGACGGTTGCTCCGTGCTCGGCCTTGTCGGCCAGAAACCGGGCGATCTCCTTGGTCCCGTGGGCGAACGACGGGATCTCGAACACCCCGAGCGGCCCATTCCAGAGAACGGTCTGGACGTCGGCCAGGGCCGTCTCGATGGCGGTCCGGCTCGCCTCGCCGACATCGACGATGTGCCAGCTCGCCGGAAACTTCTCGGTCCCGACGGTCTTGTACTCGGTGCCCCGGGTGACCTCCTTGGCGATCACCACGTCGGTCGGCAGGACGACCTCGACACCGGCCTTCTCCGCGGCGATCAGGATCCGTCGGGCGTCGTCCACGCGGTCGTGCTCGGCCAGGCTCTTGCCGACCGACTTGCCCTGGGCGAGGAGGAACGTGTTGGCCATCCCGCCGCCGAGGACGAGGATGTCGACCTTGGTCAGGAGATGGTCGATCACGCCGATCTTGTCGCTGACCTTGGCCCCGCCGAGGATCGCGGCGAAGGGCCGCTTGGGGTTCTCGAGGAGGCTGCTGAGCATCGCGATCTCGCGCTCCATCAGGAGCCCGGCGTAGGCCGGCAGGAGGGTCGCGATCCCGACGGTCGAGGCGTGCGCCCGATGGGCCGTCCCGAATGCATCGTTCACGTAGATGTCGGCGTAGTTGGCCAGCTGCTGGGCGAAGACCGGGTCGTTCTTCTCCTCGGCGGCGTGGAAGCGCAGGTTCTCGAGGAGAATCGCCTCGCCGTTGCGCATCCGCTTGACCGCGTCCTCCGTGCCGACCCCGAGGGCGTCGCCGGTGACCGGCACGTTCCTGCGGAGGAGCTGGCTGAGGCGCTCACCGACGGGGCGCAGGCGCAGACCGTCCTGGACCTTGCCATTCGGCCGCCCGAGATGGCTGGCCAGGATGACCTTCGCCCCGGCGCCGAGGAGCGCCTTGATCGTGGGCAGTGCGCCCCGGATCCGGGAGTCGTCGGTGACCTTGCCGTCAGCGAGCGGGACGTTGAAGTCGACGCGAACGAAGACGCGCTTGCCCGCGGCGTCGAAGTCGCGGATCGTCAGCTTGTCCATTCAGCCGGCCGCGACCGGCAGGCGGGCGGCGACAAAGCCGACGAGGTCGGCGACGCGGCAGCTGTAGCCCCACTCGTTGTCGTACCAGCTGATCACCTTGACCATCGTTCCGTCGAGGACCATCGTCGAGTCGGCGTCGATGATCGAGGAGCGGGTGTCACCCCGGAAGTCGGTCGAGACGAGCGGCTCGTCGCTGACCCCGAGGATGCCCTTGAGCGGGCCGGCGGCGGCCGTCCGGAAGGCGTCGTTCAGCTCCTCGACGGAGGTTGCCCTTCGGACGTTGGCCGTGAAGTCGACGACGCTGACGGTCGGGGTCGGGACGCGCAGGCTGAACCCGTCGAACTTGCCCTTCAGCTCGGGGATGACGAGTGCCAGCGCCTTGGCCGCGCCGGTCGAGGTCGGGATGATGTTCTGGCCGGCGGCCCGGGCGCGGCGAGGATCCTTGTGGGCGACGTCGAGGATCCGCTGGTCGTTCGTGTAGCTGTGGATCGTGTTCATCAGGCCGCGCTCGATCCCGAGCAGGTCGTTGACGACCTTGGCGGCGGGAGCCAGGCAGTTCGTCGTGCAGCTGGCGTTGCTGATGATGTGATGGCTGGCCGGGTCGTACTTGTCCTCGTTCACCCCGAGGACGACCGTGATGTCCTCGCCCTTGGCCGGGGCGCTGATGATGACCTTCTTCGCGCCGGCCGTGATGTGAGCGCCGGCCTTCTCGGCGTCGGTGAAGATGCCGGTCGACTCGACGACGATGTCGACGCCGAGGTCGCCCCACGGCAGGGTCGCCGGGTCCTTGGCGGTCAGGACCTTGATCTCACGGCCGTCGATGATCAGCGAGTTCTCGGTGTGGTCGACGGTTCCGGGGTAGGCGCCGTACGTCGAATCGTGCTTGAACAGGAGCGCGTTCATCGCGGTGTCGACCAGGTCGTTGACGGCAACGACCTCGACCTCGGGCGTCCGCTCGAGGAGGGCCTTGAGCGACTGGCGCCCGATCCGTCCGAAGCCGTTGATTCCGACACGCACTGTCATCGATGTGTCCTCCGCGCTGCGAGCGCTCGACGGCGCCCGGTTGATCGTCCGTAGATCGGCCGCGAGGTCGGGCGCCCGGGTCGGGCGCGCGCGGGCCTCTCGCGCATGGTGTCATCGTACGCGGTCGGCGACCCAGGGCCGGTCGGCACGAATGGAACGGGCCGGTTGCGGATCGGTTGCGAGGCGGAGCTGACGCAGGGCGGGAGGCCGGAATCGGAACGGCCCCCGCCGTTGCCGGCAGGGGCCGCTGTCGAACTCGGTGTTCGCGGTGGCGTCAGCCGCCGATCCGGAAGACCTTGCCGCCGCACTTCGGGCACGTGCCCTGGGTCGCCGGCTTGCCGTTCTTCATGGTGATCTTCTGAGGGTTCTGGACTTCGACTTTCATCTTGTCCTTGACGCAATAGGCTTCGGCCATGGGAGCGGGCTCCTCCTCGGTTCAGCGTGGCGTCACGGGAACCCTCGTCCCGTGTCCGCAGCTCACGATTGATTCCAGAGAGACGGTCGCCAGCGATCCGTCCCTGCCGCTTGCTTCTGTCGATCCATCTCGGCCAGGATCAGGAGCGCCTCGAGCCCCGTCTCCACGCAGGCCGCCTCTGCCGCGTCCTTGGCCTCTCCCTCGACGAAGGCTCCGGTCGTCCGCTGTGCGTAGACCGCACAGACGACACCGGCCCGACATCGGGCGAGGGTGGCCAGGACCAGAAGCGCCGACGCCTCCATCTCGAAGTTCATGACGCGCTGGCGCGCCATCTCCTCCGCCAGGTCAGGGTAACGGATGGGCAGTTGCGGGATGGGGCGCCCTTGCGCCCCGAAGAA
>JANLYK010000503.1:0-5113 GCA_031365595.1 Chloroflexota bacterium
GTCGAAGGCCGCCCTGATGAGCTGTAGTTTGTGCTCCAGGTTCCAGTCATGCAGGATCAGCCCCATGGTGATCACGTCGGCCTTGGGTAGGGGGTCGGCGAAAAAGTCACCTGAGACCGCCGTTACCCGGTCGCTGAGCCCCGCCTTTGCGATCGAACGAGCCGCAATAGGCTCAACAACCGGAAGGTCAAAAGACGTGCACTGAAGGTGGGGGTAGCGCTGCGCGAGGACGATCGACAGTGCGCCAGTGGCACCACCGACGTCACACACGCTGTGGTAACGAGAGAAGTCGAAGTCATCTGCCAGCGCGTGGAAGTTGCCCATCGAGATCCCGACCATTGCCTGCATGAATTGTTCAAGGCGCACGGGGTCGCCATACAGCTCCTCGAACATCGAGCGGCCCGTCTGTTTGATCTCGTTCTGAGGGCGGGCGGTCTGCAGGGCTTCGGTCAACCCGCCCCAGAAGCCGTAGAGGCGGTCGTTGGCCATTTCCAGGATGCCGCCGATGTAGGAGGGCCTGCTGCGATCGAGAAAGAACGCCGTGTCGGGGGTGTTGCGGTAACGGGCCGGCTCGCCCAGCCCGTCCCGCTCGAGCAGCCGGAGGGCTACCAGCCCGTCGAGGAAGTCCTCCACCGCTCGCGAGGCAAGGCCCAGGCGCTCGGCGATCTCAGCCCGGCCGAGAGCGCCCGCACTGAGCAGGGTGAACAGGCCCAACTCCACGGCCGACAGCAGCGTCTTTGAGGGCCAGAAACCCATCCCGATCTGCATGATCTGCGAGGGGTCACGAGTCTCCGCCGCGGCAAAGGTCGGATCCGCGTTCGGATAGGTGTCGCTCATCGTGGGGTCTCCGACTGGCACGCCTCCGGCGTCACTTCGCGATCGCGGTCGACTCGCTGGAGCGCGCACTCTCACCGACCGCGTTGACCGCCGTGACGACGTAGTAGTAGCCGAAGCCCCGCGAATTGGCGGTGTCGCGGTAAGTCGAAACCGTTCCGACCGCGACGAGGAACACTTCTGTCGCAGGGGACGTGCTGCGATATAGGCGATAACCGGTGATGGGGCTGCCCCCATTCGAGGTCGGTGCCGACCAGGTCAGGACGATCCCACGGCTCTTGTGCGGGACGGCCTTCAGGTCCAGGGGCGCGGAAGGCGCCGACACGAGCTTCGCCGACGATTCGTTGGAAAGCCCGCCCTCCCCGACCGAGTTGACGGCGCTGACCCGGTAGTAGTAGGTCGTGCCGGGCGATCCCGCCGAGTCCGTAAAGCTGGTGCTCGTGACCGTCGTCCCGGTGAACGTCTCCGTCCCGGTCGACGTCGAGCGATAGATCCGGTAGCCGGTGACCGGGCTGCCGCCGGAGGACACGGGTGCCGACCAGCTGAGGGTGATCTGCGCATTGCCGGACACGGCGCTGAGGCCCGAGGGCGCATCGGGAGCGGTCGGCTGTAGCGTCGGGGTCGGGGTGGGCGTGGGCGTGGCAGGCGGGGTCGGGGTGGGCGTTGGCGTCGGCGCGATCCGTGTGGCAACCGCTTGTCGGAGCGCCGGGAGCGTCGCGTAGAACGTGCCACCAGGGCACTCCGTGGCCGCGAGATCGCGGTGGCCGGCGATGTTCGCGAAGGTCCGCTGCGTGCCGTTGACCGGATTCGTGTATAGGCTGGAACCCAGTGGGTCGATCCCGTGCCGTTCGGCTTTCCAGGCGAGCATGCGCTCGACGGCATCGCGGGCAGCAGCCGTCGCGTCGACGTTCGTCAAGGTGCCCAGCAACGCGATCCCGACCGTACCCGAGTTGTAGCCCTGGACGTGGGCCGCGGTCACGCCCTTGCCATTCGCGTCCTCGCCGGTCGGCGATTCGCCCGTGGCGTACGGCCTCGAGTATCGGCCCTCGTAGATCCGCCCTGACTCATCGATCAGGAAGTTGTAGCCGATATCGCCCCAACCCTGGGTGATTGCGTGGTAGTAGTAGATGGATCGGACGGTCGCAGCCGGGTCGGGATCGGCGTTCTTTCCCGCCGTGTGGTGGACGAGGAGCTTCTGCACCGGGTAGAACGCTGGGGTCCACTTCTCCGCGCCGGCGGCATCGAAGCGGAGTGATTCGTCTGCTCCCCAGGCCGCTCGCGTGATGACCGACGGCTGGCTGACGGCCGCAGCCGCGGTCGCGCCACCGCTACCGCTGGCTGACCCACCCGAGCCGTCGCTGTTGAGAGCGAGCACCGTGAGCCGGGCAATCGGTCGGTCCGAGGTGACCCGAACGAAGCGAATACGCCCTGCGGCGATCACCGCCCCGTACGTCTCGCCATTGCGACGTTGCTCGCCGACCTCGTCGTGCTCTACCTCACTCGCCGGGCCGAATGTCACGCCGTCCGCGCTGAAGGCGACGGTCAGGGCTGCGTCGTGCTGGCCACGCCAGTGGAGGGCGACGTGCGAGGCTTCGATCGGCAGTTCCACGACGCGCTCGCGGTGGAGGGCGACAGAGACCTCCCGGGCGGCGACTCGGATAGGACCATTGGCCGAAACGGTCAGTCCAGGCAGCGCGCCGAGCACGAGCGCGGCGGTGACGAGGGAAAGCAGCGCGCGCCGGGCGAGTGAGTAGTGAAGCATCTGAGACCTCGGGTGCACGACGGGATCTGAGTATCGCGCCGCAGCGACCGACGACGAGAGCCTGCGCTGCGTAGGTACTTTGGGGTCGAGGGTAGCAGGCTGAGCCTGGGTGAGCGGTTCTTTAGCTCTGCGCTTCTCAGGCGACGATCGCCTCGGTTCGGCGGCGCGTCATCGGCGTCGCCCCAAGCACCGTCAAGCGCCACCTCGCGGATCTGCGCGCCCGCACGGGCCTGACCACGGACCAGTTGATCTACGCTGGCCAGGCGGCGGGTTGGCTCGTCTTGCCGGAGCTTGAGCCGGCTCGATCGACGTGACGCGATCAGCCCGCCGACGCGCTGAGTCGCGGGCGAAAGGGCCGTTACCATTGCCGCATGGATGCCGCGTCCGCCGAGTCGCTGCTACGTACCGCAGAGGACGCCCACGTGGCGATGCGCCGCGGAGAGGATGCCTCCGCTATCCAACTGATTGAGACGCATTATCCGGACATCCGCGAGGCGATGGCCTGGTGCCTTGCGGAGGGACGAACGGACGAGGCCGATCGTTTTGCGTCGGCGCTCGTGCCGTTCTGGATGGCGACGAAGCGGATCGATGACGGCCACCGGTGGTACGAGCGGGCTCTCGGGAGTTCCGCAACGAGCCCCCGTCGCGCCCGGGCGGTCTACGACGATGGTTACCTCGTCTTTTGGGCGGGACGCTACGAACTCGCCGGGCGACGGTTCACCGAGGCTCGCCGGCTCGCCCAGGACTTTGGGGACCATGACGTCGTCGCGCTCGCGCTCGCCGGATCGGCGCGCGTCGCCCTCAACACCGATCCGGGCGAGGCCATCCGGCTGCTCCGCGAAGCGATCGAGGTCACCCGCGACATGCCCGACAGCCTAGGACGATCGAGCGCGAACCATGTGCTCGGGGTCGCCCTCCAGATGGCGGGCGACCTTGAGGCTGCGCGGGAGGTCATGGACGAGCGGCTCGAGCACGCGCGCACGACCGGGAACCACATCGTCGTCTCGGTCGAGTCCGCCAATCTCAGCATGGTCGAGCGCCAGCTGGGCAACCTCGACCGTGCTGAGGCGCTGTCGCTGGAAGCCCTCCGGATTGACAGCCGGACTGGCGACGCGATGGCCGTCCCGTGGGTCATCAACGGGCTTGCTGCCGTCACCGCGGCGCAAGGCAGGCTCGAACGCGCCGCGATCCTCCTCGGTATGGCGGAGTCCCTTCTCGAGCGGGCCGGCGGCGAGTGGCCCCCAGACGAGCGCGAGCAATACGAGGGCACCCTAGCGACGTTGGCGGCCGGTCTGTCGCCCGCTGGTCTTGGAAATGCCCGGTCAGCCGGCGCTGCCATGTCGCTTGACGCCGCTGTGGCGTTCGCCCTTTCGGGGGTCTGACTCTCAGTTTCCAAGCGACACGGTGAGCCGGTTGTCGCCGTGTCGAGCATGGAGCCGGGTCGTGCGCTTTATCCCGCTGCTCATCACGACCGAGGCCAAGGTCGACTCCCAGTGCGGCGAGGCGGCTAGCTTGACGGCGCGGGCTCGGGCTCGGGCGACGGACCGCGAGCTGGCTGTGGTCCGTGAAGCACCACCTGGCGAGTGCGCGATCCAAGGTGGGGGCTGCGACCACGGCGCAGCTCGTGTGGATCCTGGCGCCGCGGCTGCCACACCCCCAGGGCCCGCTGGCCTTGGCTGAAGGCGGCGGTCGGAATGCGCTGCGCGAGCCGCGCGATGCGCTCGATGACCACGCGCAGTACACCACGATCCCGAACCGCTCGACAGCTCCGCCTGATGGGGACAGCGGCGACCTCCTTGTTTAGTTTGCTGTGCGCCGTTCGTCGCTCGCTCGTGGCGGCCTTGTGAATTGGGCCCTGGTTGACGCCGGACAGCGGACTGAGCTCGTCGAAGCGACGTACAAAACGCATCGTGGTGGGGGCCGGACGGTTGCGAATCAAGGTCACGCCGCTGGCGGAGCGGGTTGGCCTGCGAGCCTTGGTGCCCCAAACGTGCGCGTCAGGAAAACTGTGGCGCGCCCGACAGGTGTTGGGCGCGCGTTAGCAATCTACGACATTCCGATCGAGGGCCGGGATGATTGGCTCGCCGCGGCAAGGCGGCTGGCGTGATAGCGCGGACTCCAGCTGATCGCGCCGCGTCACGTCGCGCGACGGACCGCTAAGTCAGCGTGGTTGCGGCAGTCGTAGCGGCTGGGTCCGAGAAGGCCGCCGCCCACCGGCTCGGCCTAGCGCACTCGACGGTCAAGCACCACCTGGCAAATGCGCGGACGAAGGTTGGGGCGGCTACGACGGCGCAGCTTGTGTGGATCCTCGCGGAGCGGCTGTCGGCCCCGGACGCCCGGCGAAGCCCGACCAGTAGCGATCTGCGCCCGTCGGCGGGAAGTCCCGCCACTGGCTGTGCAACTGACGTTGGCCGGTCACATCGGGCTTGCTGTCTTCAGGCGCAGTTTCTCATATGGAGTTTGGCCGCCGAGACCGCCGTGCGGCCGGTCGAAGTTGTAGAAGTCCTCCCACTCCTG
>JANLYK010000537.1:0-1923 GCA_031365595.1 Chloroflexota bacterium
AGCTTGGCGGTCGGTGTCGCGGCCGAGGTGAAGAACAAGCTGAGCGTCGTCGACGTCGTCGGCGAGACCGTTCAGCTCAAGAAGGCAGGGTCCACCTTCAAGGGCCTCTGCCCGTTCCACGGCGAGAAGACGCCGTCCTTCACCGTGACGCCCGCCCGCGACTCCTGGAAGTGCTTCGGCTGCGGCGAGGGCGGCGACATCTTCAGCTTCGTGATGAAGCGCGACAGCCTGTCGTTCCCCGAGGCGCTGAAGGTCCTGGCCGCCAAGGCCGGCGTCGAGATCGACGAGCGAACGACTCGCGAGGACGCCCGCAAGGCTCGCCTGCGTGACGTGATGGAGAGCGCGATCGCCTTCTACCACGCGGTCCTGACCGGGTCGAAGACGGGCCAGCCGGCACTCGACTACCTGCGCGGCCGAGGGATCACCGACGCCTCGATCGCGACGTTCCAGCTGGGCTACGCGCCGGGCGGCTGGGACCAGCTCGCCCGAACGCTCGCTGCGAAGCGCCAGGTCCGGGCCGAGGAGCTCGTCGAGGTCGGGCTGGCCCAGCCGCGCCAGTCGGCCCGGGGCGGCGTCTACGACCGCTTCCGTGAGCGCGTGATCTTCCCGATCCGCGACGCGAACGGCGGCGCGGTCGGGCTGGGCGGGCGGATCCTGGGCAACGCCACGGACGACGGCAAGGATCACGGGCCCAAGTACCTGAACTCGCCCGCGACGCCACTATTCGACAAGAGCCGCACCCTGTATCTGATCGACCGGGCGAAGGGACCGATCCGGAAGACCGGTCAGGCGGTGATCGTCGAGGGCTACACCGATGCGCTGATGGCCCACCAGGCTGGCTTCGACAACGTGGTCGCCTCGCTCGGGACCGCGCTCACGCCGGGCCAGGTCGCGCTGCTGACCCGCTACGCCACGAAGATCGCCCTCGCCTACGACGTCGACGCGGCCGGCGAGAAGGCCGGGACGTTCGGCGCCCAGGCGCTCGAATCGCTCATCGGCCAGCTGGCGATCGCCGACACCGGGGTCGAGCTCGACGAGGTGCGGGTCGTCCGGCTGCCCGACGGCAAGGACCCCGACGAAGTCGTTCGCGAGTCGCCCGACCTGTGGCGCGAGGAGGTCCGGACCGCCCAGCCGATCGTCGAGTACCTGATCGACCAGCACAGCAAGGCCTACGACCTGCGCTCGCCCGGCGGCAAGTCGCGCTTCGTGGACGCGATCGTCCCGACCCTCCGCGCGATCCCGAGCCCGGTCATGCGCGACGCCTATCTCCAGACGATCCAGCGCTTGTCGGGGGTCGAGGAGCGGACCGTTCTCGAGGTCCTCCATCGGCGAGCCGACGCGACCGCCGTCCAGGGCCGGATCACCGCCGACGCCGTGATCGGCGCGGCCGATGCCCTGCCCGTCGACCGGATCCTCCAGGCAATCACGCCGGTCGAGGAGGAACTCCTCCGGCTGATCCTGCTCGTCCCCGACCAGCAGCTCCGGGCGGCGGACGAGATCGGGCCGGATCAGCTGCCCTCGACGCCGGCCCGCGAGCTCTTCCGGGCGATCGTCCTCCAACGCGATTCGAACGACCAGGGCATCCACCCGCCGTTTTCCATGTCGACCCTGATGGCCGGCCTCGACGACGAGATCCGGGCTCTCGCCCAGGCGATCCTCGCCCGGCCGTCGCCGGATCTCGCCCGGATCTCGCCCGAGCGGATCACCTACGCCGTGGACCGCTGCCTGCTCCGCCTCGAGCGGATCCGGCTCGACGAGCGGGCCGACTGGGTCGGCTCCGAACTCCTCGCGGCCGAGGGTCGCGGCGAGCGCGAGGCCGTCACCCGCCTTCTCGACCT
The DNA here is from genome assembly GCA_031365595.1 of Chloroflexota bacterium. Taxonomy (GTDB): domain Bacteria; phylum Chloroflexota; class Limnocylindria; order Limnocylindrales; family CSP1-4; genus CF-46. Next base: position 1,839 of record JANLYK010000537.1, read on the forward strand.
CCAGCGCCAGAACCTGGAATCCCGCCGGGCCGTCGATCGCCAGATCGAACAGGCGACTGTGTTGGTCCGGGCATGACCATGTTCT
>JANLYK010000606.1:0-1553 GCA_031365595.1 Chloroflexota bacterium
GGATCGATTTTGGACTGTCGTCCGTGGCCTCATCGGCAGGATCGGCATTGACCAAACAGAACAGATGTTCGATCATCGATGGTCCACCGATGACCGCCTACGCCGAGCTCCACTGCCACACGAACTTCTCGTTCCTCGACGGCGCCTCGGCGTCCGACGAGTTGGCCGAGCGGGCGGTCGAGCTCGGCCTGACGGGCCTGGCCGTCACCGATCACCAGGGCCTGTACGGGGTCGTCCGGGGCCAGACCGCGTACGAGGATGCGGGACTTCACCCGGTCCTCGGGATCGAGGTCGAGGTCCGCGACGCGATCGTCGCCGATCCGGATCGAGTCGTGATCCCGGATCGCCGGCCGGCCCGGCGCGGTGGCCGGCGGCGGATCCCGGACGGCGGCGCCGTGGGTTCGGGCACGGTGGACTCGGCGGCGCACGAGGGGGAACCGGATCGGCCCCGTCCGGAACGAGCTCGGCTGCCCGGCCATCGCGAGGCGGTCAAGGAGGATCGGCGCGGGATCGGGGAGGGCCAGCGCGGTCCGCATCTCGTCCTGCTGGCTCGTGACGCGATCGGCTATCGCAGCCTGTGCCGGCTGATCTCGCGGGCAAATTTGGCCGGGACCAAGGCCATGCCGCGGCTCGATCACGCGCTGCTCGCCGAGCACACCGAGGGGCTGGTTGCTCTGTCGGGCTGTCGCGATGGCGAGATCGCCCGGCGATTGCGGGTCGGGGATCGCGAGGGCGCCCGGGCGGCGGCGCGCGGCTTCCGCGAGCGCTACGGCGACGCGTTCCATCTCGAGCTGGCCCACCACCGCCTGGCCGACGACGACTGGCTCGTGACGGAGACGGCGGCCCTGGGCGACGAGCTGGGCGTGCCGGTGGTCGTGACGAATGACGTCCACTACGCCCGCCCGGAGGGCCGCGAGTTCCAGGACGTCCTGACCGCCATCCGCCACGGCCGGACGCTCGACGGCCTCGCCGACCTGCGCCGGCCCGACGGCGAGTCGTACCTGAAGTCGGCGGCGGAGATGGCGGCCCTGCCGCCCGGAGCGGGTGCCCTCGGGCGGGCGGTGGCCCGGGCATGGGCCGAGGGGATGGAGCGCGCGGTCGCGCTCGCGGCTGCCTGCCGGGTCGATCTCGGGTTCGAGCAGTACCGCTTCCCGGGCTTCCCGGTGCCGAGGGGCGAGACGCCGTTCTCGTACCTGTCGGGGCTGTGCTGGGACGGCGCGAAGATGCGCTACCACCCGCTCACCTCGGCCGTCGTCAACCGTCTCGCCCACGAGCTCGACGTGATCGAGCGGGCCGGGTTGGCCGAGTTCTTCCTGATCTGCTGGGACCTGATGCGCTTCGCGAAGGAGCAGAAGATCCCGGCCCAGGGTCGAGGCAGCGCGGCGGGCTCGATCGTCGCCTACACCCTGGGCATCAGCCGGGTCGAGCCGATCGGCCACAACCTGCTGTTCGAGCGGTTCATCAACGAGGGCCGGACGACCTACCCCGACGTGGACATCGACTTCTCCTCGGCGCGCCGGGAGGAGGTCATCCAGTACGTGTACCGGCGCTAC
>JANLYK010000618.1:0-7205 GCA_031365595.1 Chloroflexota bacterium
CTGGCGATCCAGCTGATCAGCTTCGGGTTCAAGTACGGCGTGCCCCTCGAGGCCGACCTCGTCTTCGACGTCCGGTTCATGCAGAACCCGTACTACATCGACGAGCTTCGCCAGCTGTCGGGCCTGACCGATTCGGTTCGCGCGTTCGTGCTCGGCCAGCACGTCGCCCAGGAGTTCCTGCGCTACCTGCGCGAGTTCCTCGCGTTCGCTCTGCCGGCATACGTCGGGGAGGGCAAGACCAGGCTCACGATCGCCCTCGGCTGCACCGGCGGCTATCACCGCTCGATCGCCCTGAGCGAGGAGCTCGCCGCGTGGCTGCGCGAGCAGGACTTCGGGCCGGTGGCCGTCTTCCACCGCGAGCTCGACCGGGCATGACCGACGGCCGCCGCCGGGAGGACCTGCGGCGCTGGCTGACGCCCGGCATCGGCGTCAAACGCTGGCTGCTCCTCACCTTCACCGGTCTGCTGGTCCTGGTTCTGGGGGTCGCCCACGTGATCCGCCAGGCCACGAGGGATCTCGAACCGGGCGGCGTCGCCGGGGTGATCCTCGACGTCGTCTCCCTCCAGTTCCTGCCGTACCCGCTTCGGGGGATCGTGGTCGGGGTCGTCGGCGTGGCCCTGGTCGGCTTCGGCGCCTACCGCACGATCCGGGCTCTGACCGCGCCGTTCCTCCCGAGCCATGGCGGCGGCCGCCTCGTCGAGCTGATCTACCAGCGGAAATCCCTGGCCCGTGGGCCGCGGATCGTCGTGATCGGCGGCGGGACGGGGCAGTCGAACATCCTGCGCGGACTCAAGGAGCACACGAGCAACCTCACCGCGATCGTGGCGGTCGCCGACGACGGCGGCTCGTCCGGCGTCCTCCGCGAGGAGCTCGGGATCCCACCGGTGGGCGACATCCGGCGCTGCCTGGCCGCCCTCGCCGACGAGGAGAACCTGGTCGGGGAGATGCTCGAGCACCGCTTCGCCGGCTCGCCACTCGACGGCGCGCCCGAGGCCGGTGGTGCGCTCGGCGGGCACCCCGTCGGCAACATCCTCCTCGCGGCGATGACCCAGCTCGAGGGCGGCGACTTCGAGGAAGGGGTCCGGCGGGCGAACCGGGTCCTGGCCATCCGCGGGCAGGTCCTGCCGGCGGCGGCTACGCCGCTGACCCTGCACGCCCGGACGCGCGACGGCGAGGTCGTCCACGGGCAGTCCCTGATCACCCTGACGTCGGGCATCGCCGAGGCGTGGGTGACCCCGAGCGACGTGGATGCCTGCAAGGACGCCCTCGTCGCGATCGGCGAGGCCGATCTCATCGTCCTCGGGCCCGGCAGCCTGTACACGAGCCTCCTGCCCAGCCTCCTCCTGCCGGCGATCCGCGACGCGATCAGCGGCTCGAGCGCGGTCCGCGTCTACGTCTGCAACGTCGCGACCCAGGACGGCGAGACGCGCGACCTCGATCTGGCGGGGCACGTCGAGGCCCTGATCGCCCACACCCACCCGGACCTTGTGGACATCGTCCTTGCCAACAATCGGCCCGGGGAGGCGGCCTCGCTGCGGTCGCCGTCGGAGCCGGTTCGCCTGTCGTGGCCGCCGGCCCTCGCTCGCGCCCCGCGCCTCGTCCTCGACGACGTCGTGGATCCGCACGCCGCCCAGCGCCACGACCCCGCCCGGCTCGCCGCGGCGTTGATCGGGATCCACGATCGCGAGGGTGCGGCGCGTCGTCGCCAGTCGGCCCCGCGGACGGCCTGAGCGTGGTGCCCCCGGCTCGATGAGCGGTACCGAGCGGGACCTCGTCCTTGCCCTCCGCGCGGAGCTGGCGGCCATCGATCCGTCCCGGCCGTGCGACCGGCGGGCGGAGGCGATCGGGCTGGCCGGTGCCTCGGCCAACCGGGAGGGCTCGGTGGCGCGCCTGCTCGTGCGCCTGGCTTCCGAACGCTCCGCCCACGCCGATCGTGCCGCGGCCGACGGTTCGGCCGGCGGCTCGGCCGGTGCTCCGGCCGGTGGCGTCGTCGGCCGCCCCCGGCCGCGGCTGGCTGACTTCGACTGGGACGCGTCCGCCGAGCACTGCCGCCTCGCCTGGCTGCGCGGCCTGTTCCTCGCCCGGGGCTCGCTCAGCCTGTCGGGCGGGCGAACGCATCTCGAGTTCCTGGTCGATCCCGACGAGGCTGATCTGCTCGTCCGACGCCTTGCCGCCACTGACCTTCCGGCTTCGTGGCGGGTCCGGCGCGGGCGGGGCGTCGTGACCTGGAAGAACGGTGACCTCGTCGGGACGTTCCTCCGCAGGCTCGGCGCGACCGCGACGCTCCTCGAGGTTGAGGCGCGCCAGGTGTCGCGGGCGCTGCGCGGCGACCTGAACCGGGTGATCAACGCGGAATCCGCGAATCTCCAGCGGGCCGTCGGCGCGGCCGGCCGCCACATCGCCGCGATCGAGGAGCTGACCGCCAGCGGCGAGCTTGCCACCCAGCCGTACGTCGTCCGCTCCGTGGCCGATGCCCGCCACGAGACGCCCGAGGCGACCCTCAACGAGCTGGCGGAGCGGCTCGGGATCCATCGCTCGGCAGTCCAGCGTGCCCTCGAGCGGATCGAGCGCCTGGCGATGCAGCCCGCGGACCGCCCGGCCCGTGATCGTCGCGGGGTCGGCGACGGATCGCGCGCTCGCGCCGCCCGCGACGGCCCGGGAGTGCTGCGGCCTCTGGCATGATGCAGGGCATGCGCCCCGTCGTCATCGCCGCCAACTGGAAGATGAACACCACACCCGCGGATGCGGCCGAGCTGGCCCGCACGATCGCCGGCCGGACCCGCGTGCAAGGGGTCACCCGGGTGATCTGCCCGCCGTTCGTCTCGCTCGCGACCGTCCGCGACGCCCTCGCCGCGGACGATCCGGCGGTGGCGGTCGGCGCCCAGGACGTCCATCACGAGCTCGCCGGCGCCTACACCGGCGACATCAGTACGGCGATGCTCGACGGTCTCGCGACCTGGGTGATCGTCGGCCACTCGGAGCGCCGGCGCGATCACGCCGAGACCGATGAGCGGATCGGACGCAAGCTCGCCCGCGCCGCCGAGGCCGGCCTCCGGCCGATCCTGTGCGTCGGCGAGCAGCTCGAGGACCGCGACGCCGGCCGGGCCACGGAGGTGGTGGACGCGCAGCTCGCGGGCGCCCTCGCCGGCCACGACCCGGCGCTGGTCGCGGCGGCCGGGATGGTCATCGCCTACGAACCGGTCTGGGCGATCGGAACGGGCCGCAACGCGCTCGGGTCCGACGCCGCCGCGATGGCCGAGGCGATCCGGGCGACGCTCGCTCGGCTCGGCTGGGAGCAGGCCGGCGAGATGCCGATCCTGTACGGCGGCAGCGTGACCGCGGCCAACATCGGCGACTTCCTGGCCGAGCCCTCGATCGACGGCGCGCTCGTCGGCGGCGCATCGCTCAAGCCCGACGAGATGGCCGGCATCGTCGGCCGGGCCGGGCTCACCGCGGCGGCGCGCCTGTCCGCGATCTCGTGAGGCCGCGCCCGATCGTCCTCGTCGTCATCGACGGCTTCGGCATCGGCCCGATTCCGGCCGACGACGCGATCGCGTCCGCGCGGACTCCCGCGTGGGACGCGCTCCGGGCCGCCTGGCCGCACACCACCCTGCGTGCTTCCGAGGACGCTGTCGGCCTGCCACCGGGCCAGATGGGCAACTCGGAGGTCGGCCACCTGAATCTCGGCGCCGGCCGGCCCGTGCTCCAGGACCTGCCCCGGATCGACGCGGCGATCGCCGACGGGTCGTTCTTCACCCGGCCCTCCCTGCTCGCGGCCTGCACCCGCGCCGCCCACTCCGGCGGCCGCCTGCACGTCATCAGTCTGATCGGTCCCGGCGGCGTCCACGCCAATGACCGCCACCTGATTGCCCTCGTCGAGCTCGCGGCCCGCCATGGCGTCCCGGCCGTCCGCGTCCACGCCCTGCTCGATGGCCGGGACACGCCGCCACGGTCGGCGGTCGGCTTCGTGGCGGACCTCGAGGAACGCCTGGCAGCCGCTCATCCCGACGCGCGGATCGCGACGATCGGCGGCCGCTACTACGCGATGGATCGCGACCAGCGCGCTGAGCGCACGGCGCGCGGGTACGCGGCGATCGTCCACGGGGCAGGGGAGCGGGCTCCGTCGGCGCGGGCGGCGATCGAGGCCGCCTACGCCCGCGGCGAGAACGACGAGTTCGTCCTGCCGACGATCATCGACGGGGTCGATGGCCGGGTCCGCGACGGCGATCCGATCGTCCATGCCAACTTCCGGGCCGACCGGGCCCGCCAACTCACCCACGCCCTGGCCGACGACGATGAGTTCGCGGCCTTCGACCGCGACATCCCGGCGCCTCGGCCGCGCGACCTCCTGGTCGTCACGATGACGGAGTACGAGGGCGGGCTGCCGGTCGAGGTCGCGTTCGGCCCCGAGGAGGTCCGCTCGGTCGCCCATGCCGCGAGCGACGCCGGCTGGCGCCAGCTGCACGTCGCCGAGACCGAGAAGTACGCCCACGTCACGTACTTCTTCAACGGCGGTCGCGAGGCGCCGCTCCCGGGCGAGGACCGCATCCTCGTTCCGAGCCCGAAGGTCGCGACGTATGACCTCGCCCCCGAGATGAGCGCGGCAGGCGTGACCGACGCCCTCGTCGCCGCGATCGAGGCCGACCGACACGACCTGATCGTCGCCAACTTCGCGAACCCGGACATGGTCGGCCACACCGGGGTGTGGGAGGCCACCGTGGCCGCGGTCGAGACGATCGATGCGTGCCTCGGCCGGATCGTCAGCGCGCTCGCCGCCGGGGACACCCGCGACCCGGCCGGTCCAGGTTCGCTCCTGGTCGTGACCGCGGACCACGGCAACGCCGACGCGATGCGTGACCCGGCCGGGAATCCAGTCACCGCGCACTCCTTGAACCCCGTCCCGTTCCTGCTCGCCGGCCGAGCGGTCACGGGTCGGGCGCTTCACGACGGCGTGCTCGCCGACGTCGCCCCGACCGTGCTCGAATTGGCCGGCCTGGCGCCGTGGCCGGGGATGACCGGCCACTCGCTGCTGGACCCGACCGGCGGGGACGATCCGGACCCCGTGATATCATCCGGCGCCGTTCCCACCGGAGGTCGAACCCAGTGAACAATCCCGCCCTGGCGATCGGCCAGGTGATCATCAGCATCGCCCTGATTGCCGCCATCCTGCTTCAGGCTCGCGGCACGGGCCTGTCCGGCACGTTCGGCGGCGACTCGGCTGTGTACCGGAGCCGGCGCGGCATCGAGCGCCGCCTGTGGCAGTTCACCATCGCCCTCCTCGTCCTGTTCGTCGCCTTCTCCCTGGCGTCGTTCGTGTTCGAAACGGTCTGATCGCGGCCTGAGGGTCGTCGCGGCGCCGGGGGCGCCTCGCGGACGACCCGCTCCTGCTCTATGAACCGCCTCGATCGCGCCGTCATCAGCGGCCTCGTCCTCGTTGTCATCCTCGCCGCTGTGGCCATCGGCGGCCCCGCCTTCGCACCCCGGAATCCGGATGCCGCTTCGTCGTCCGGCCAGCCGAGCGCCGTGCCGACCGCGCCGTACCGCGAGGGAGTGCTCGGGCGGCCCACGAACGTCAACCCGCTGGCCGCCCGATCCCAGGCCGATCGCGACCTCGTCGCCCTCGTCTTCCCCGGCCTCGTCGGCCGTGATGACCGGGGCCGACCGATTGCGGCGCTTGCCCGCTCGTGGACCTCGACCGGCGACGGGTCGAGCTGGACGTTCGCGCTCGATCCGGCGGCGCGCTGGCAGGACGGCGAGCCGCTCACGGCCGACGACGTCGTCTTCACAATCGAGACCCTCCAGAACCCCGACTTTCATGGCCCGGGCGCAGGATCCTGGATGGGCATCACGGTCAGCGCGGTCGATCCCGCGACGATCAGATTCGAGCTCACGACGCCGCTCGGCGGATTCCTCGACCTCGCGACGCAGCCGATCGCGCCGGCTCATCTGCTCGCCAATACGCCGCCGGGCTCGATGGCCGACGATCCGTTCGGGGAGTCGCCGATCGGATCCGGGCCGTACACGATCGTCGAGCTCGACCGCGACCACGCCGCACTCGAGCTCTCGTCCCTCGTTGCGGGCCCACCGCCCGACGCGGCCTCGCCCTCGATCGGCTCGCCGAGCGATCCGCTGGCGACGGTCCGCCCGACCACCGGTGCGAGCAGTGGCGACGTCGTGATCCCGCGCCTGGAGTTCCGGTACTTCGACGCCGCCGAGCCGCTCGAGGCCGCCTTCCGGGCCGGCGAGCTCGACGCCGTGAGCGGTCTCGATCCGGCGGCCGCCGCCGCCTTGGCCGAGGCCGGCGGCGCCCGAACGGTTCGCAACCCGTCCACGACCCTGACTGCGATCGTCCTGAACCTCCGCCCGTCGCAGCCGGCCTTCACCGACCCGCGCACACGTGCGGCGCTGCTCGGCGCGATCGACCGGGAGCGCATCGTGACGGTCGCCTACGGCGGCCTCGCGACGCGTGCGGATGGGCTCGTCCCGACGTCGTCGTGGGCCTTCGATCCGGCCGCCAGCCCGCCGGTCAAGCGCGACCTCAAGGCCGCCGCGAAGGCCCTGACTGAGGCCGGCTGGACGAAGGCCAAGGACGGCTGGCGCCGAGTGAAGACCGACAAGGAGCCCCAGACGCTCGAGCTGCTCGTCGCCGACCGGGCCCTGAACCCGGTCCACTTCGCGATCGCCAGTCAGGCCGCGGCGGACTGGAAGGCGCTGGGGTTCGCGGTGGACGTCGTGGAACGCGATCCCGCGATCCTCGCCACCGATCACCTCCGGACCGGCGACTTCGAGCTCGCGGTGGTCGAGATCGCGATCGGCCATGACCCGGATCTCTATCCGCTTCTCGCGTCGAGCCAGACGCGGACCGGCGGTGCGAACGTGATCGGGCTCCAGGACCCAGCCCTCGACGAACTGCTGGTGGCGGCCCGCGCGCCGGGCAACGAGGCGGCTCGGATTGCCGCCTACGCGGCCCTCCAGACGCGGCTGGCGGGCGGCTCGTACGTCCTCCCGATCGCGTGGCCGGACGAGGTCGTCGTACTCACGGATCGGGTTGTCGGACCGGCCGCCCGGGAGGTCGCCGATGGGTCGGAGCGATTCGGTGATGTGCTAACATGGCGCCTCGCTGACGACCGGTGAGCCCTCGGGCAGGCCGGCCGGCGGGTCGACGCCGAGGTGGCGAAATTGGCAGACGCGCTAGCTTCAGGAGC
>JANLYK010000622.1:0-5109 GCA_031365595.1 Chloroflexota bacterium
CATCGGCGACGGAGTTCTGGTCGGCGTTGGTCCACTGGAAGTTCTTGATGAAGGTGGCGGCAGCGCCGGCGCCCTCCATCCACTTCGTCCGGACGATCTTGTTGAGGGTGTAGGCCGGGTAGTCGCAGGCAACCTTCTTCAGGTCGGCGTCGCAGCCCTCGGTCCAGGCCGGCAGCTTGATCTGGACGAGCTCGATCTCGTTGAGCAGCCACTGCGGGTCGTAGAAATAGCCGATCAGCGGGGTCTGGTTCTTGGTGGCCTGCTGGAAGGCGGTGATCGACGCCGCCTCGCTGCCTGAGAAGACGACCTTGTAGTTCAGCTTCAGATTGTCGGCCAGGGCCTGGTCGTACTGGACGAACGCCGCACTGGCGCCGAGGAACTGGCCCTTGTCGCCCGACTCGGACGTCTTGAACAGGTCGGCGTACTTGTTGAGGTTGTTCCAGTCGGTGATGTCGGGGTACTTGTCGACCATCCACTTCGGGACGTACCAGCCGATGATGCCCTTGACGCCCATGGCGCCGGCGTCGACCGCCAGCTTCTTCTCCTCGATGTACTCCTTCTCGAGCAGGGGATGGCCCCAGTTCTCGAGGATCACGTCGACGTCACCGGTCGCAAAGCCCTGCCAGGCGACCTCCTCGGCGAGGGTGCTGTTCGTGACCTTGTAGCCCATCTGCTGGAGCAGGCACTGGGCGACCGCGACGTTGGCCGCGGCGCCGACCCACTCGTTGACCATCATCTTCACGTCGCCCTTGTCGCCGGTGCCCTCACAGGTCGCGGCGGCCACCGCGCTCGGGCTTGCGCCGGGCTCGACGCTGGCGGGCGTCCCGCTGGCGCCCGTGGCGGTGCTCGACGCCGGCGTGGGCGTCGCCCCGGCTCGGGCGCAGCCGGCCACGATCAGGCCGATGACGGCGAGGCCGGCCACCCGGCGGCTCCATCGATTGCGCTGCATGACGATCGCTCCTCCTCTGGTTTCCGGCTCAGCCGGCCCGTGCGACGGTGCTTCGGCGACGGCCACCCGCGCCCTGGGTAATCCGATCCAGCATGACCCCGAGCAGGACGATCGCGACACCCGCCGCGAGGCCCTTGCCGAAGTCCTTGCCCTGCGCCAGTCCCGTGATGACGTCGTAGCCTAGCGCGCCCGCGCCCACGAGCGCACCGACGACGACCATCGCGAGGACCAGCACGATGCCCTGGTTCGCGGCCAGCAGGAGGGCCCGCTGCGACAGCGGCAGGCGGACCTTCCAGAGGAGTTGGCGCTCCGTCGCCCCCGATGCTGTCGCGGCCTCGACGATCGTGGCCGGAACAGCGCGCAGTCCGACCTCGACGAGGCGAATGACCGCGGGCACGGCGTAGATCACGGCGGCCACGATCGCGGTGAACCGCGACGGGTCGAAGAGGGCGAGGGCCGGGATCAGGTAGACGAAGGCGGGCATGGTCTGGGCGGCGTCGAGGATCGGCCGGAGGATGATCCGGAGGCGGTCGCTCCGGGCGGTCAGGATCCCGATCGCGATCCCGAAGACGAGTGTCAGGGCCGTCGCGACGAGGACGTTGGCGAGGGTCGACATCGAGTGCTCCCACAGCCCGAGGAGAACGATCGCGGCCAGGCAGATGCCGGCGATGATCGACGCCAGACGGCCCGACAGGTACCACGCGATCATCATGACGACCGCGACGACGAGCCACCATGGCGAGGCGGTGAGGACGGTCTCGATGGGGTTGAGAACGATCGCCGTCAGGACGTTCTTGATCCCGATCGTGACTGGCGAGAAGGAGTCCGTGAACCAGTCGACCGACTGGTTGATCGCGCCCCGGAACGAGAACGTGATGTCGTCGGGGAAACGGGTGGCGTCAACGACGAACGGGGCGAGGAGGCCGACGGTCAGGATGGCGGCCGGGCCGCTCCAGCCGAGGAGGCGCTGGCGGAGCGTCCGACCCCCGGCGAGGTGACTGCGCGGATCGAGCCACTCGCCGGCGGCGAACGTCAGCCGATCGATGATGATCGCCAGGATCACGATCGCGAGGCCGGCGTCGAACGCCGCCCCGACGTCGACCTTCTGGACAGCGCTGAGGATGTTCCGGCCCAGCCCCGGCGCGCCGATCATCGCGGTGATCACGACCATCGAGAGGGCCATCATGATCGACTGGTTGATCCCCAGCCCGATCGCCCGCCGGGCCAGCGGCAGCTGGACCTTGGTCAGGACCTGGCGGTTGGTCGCGCCCATCGAGGTCGCGGCCTCGACGGTCGATTCGGGCACGCCGCGGATGCCGAGCGCGGTGATCCGGATCGCCGGCGGGATCGCGTAGATCAGGGTCGCCACGGTCGAGGGCGCGGCGCCGATGAAGAAGAGCAGGGTCATCGGGGTGAGGTAGGCGAACGTCGGCATGATCTGCATGATGTCGAGGACCGGGCTGATCAGCGCCGACACGCGCCGGCTCCGGCCGGCGAGGATTCCGAGCGGGACGCCGATCGCGATCGCGATCAGGACCGCCGCCAGCATGAGACCGAGGGTCGCCATGCTCGCGTCCCACAGGCCGAGGATGCCGAGCGAGGCAAAACCGGTGATCGCGAGCACGGCCAATCGGATCCCTCCGAACACGAGCCCGAGGGCGCCGGCGAGGCCGATGATCCCGGGCCAGCCGAGCGACGCGATGACGAGGTTGAACACGTCGACCACGGACGCGACGGCGCTCCGGAAGGGATCGAGGATGTTGCGGTTCTCGTCGACGAGGGCGCGGACGCCGTTCAGGCTCCGGAAGAGCGGGAAGTCGTCGTCGTGGGGCAGGGTCGCCTGGTCGCGGAACAGGACGAACGCAATCGCGGCCGCAGCGATCAGGGCCGCCGCGAGCAGGCGCCGGGCCGAGCCCTGGTCGAGCCGACTGCGGTCGGACAGGCTGATCGCGGTCATCGGGCGTCGGGCGGGTCAGGTTCCGCGGCGGCGCCAGGTTCCGCGCCGTCGCGCGGGTCACTGCCGGCGATCGTCTCGAGAATGGCCGAGCGGTCCACCACGCCGACGAGCTGACCGTCGTCCACGACGCGAATCGGACGATCCGAGCCGGCCGCGGCATGGACCGCCGTTCGAATGACGGCGGTCGAGGGAAACTCGGGGCCGTCGGTCGGGTCGAACTCGGTTTCCGCGCGCATCACCCAGCGCAGGGTCAGGACGTGGCTCTTGGGGATATCGCGGACGAAGTCCTCGACGTAGGCGTCGGCCGGGCGCGCGACGAGCTCCTCCGGCCGCCCGATCTGGACCACTTTGCCGGCGCGCATGATCATCACGTGGTCGCCGAGCTTGAGGGCCTCGGCGAGGTCGTGGGTGATGAACACCATCGTCTTCTTCAGATCGTGGTGGAGGCGGATGACCTCGTTCTGCATGTCCCGCCGGATCAGCGGATCGAGCGCGCTGAACGGCTCGTCGAGAAGCATCACCTCCGGGTCGCCGGCGAGCGCCCGCGCCAGCCCGACCCGCTGCTGCTGACCGCCCGACAGTTGCTCCGGGTAACGATCGGCCATCCCGTCGAGGCCGACCAGGCCGAGCATCTCGCGCGCCCGTTCGAGCCGGCCGGCCTTGGGCTCGCCGCGCAGCTCGAGCCCGAAGGCAATGTTGTCGAGGACACGCCGGTGAGGGAGCAGGCCGAAATTCTGGAAGACCATCGAGAAGCGACGCCGGCGGAGCTCGCGGAGGCGCTGCCCGCTCGCCTTGCGGATGTCTTCCCCGTCGAGCTCGATCGCGCCGAAGGTCGGCTCGATCAGGCGGGTCAGGCAGCGGACAAGGGTCGACTTGCCCGAGCCCGACAGGCCCATGACGACGAACACCTCGCCGGGCTTGACGTCGAACGAGACGTCGCCGACGGCGATCGTGCCGCCGTGCTTGTTCACCGTGGCCTCGATCGAGTCGGCGTCGGGGATCGCGGCGCGATCGCTCGCAAGGCGGCTCTCGGCCGGTCCGAACACCTTCCAGAGGTTGCTGACCGAGATCGTCGGCTGGTCGGTCGATCCGGCGGGCGCGCCGATCGGGGACGGGATCGCGGGCGAGGCGGTCGACTCGGCGACGGAGGTCACGGCATGCTCCTGCTCGGTGACGCGAGACGTGCGGGGACGGTACACCAAGCGGCGGTCGTCGGGACACCCTCGAAGCAAGCGATCGCCGGCGTCAGCACCCCGGCCCAACGCCGACGGCATGGTGCAGATCGCTCCCGCCGGTCCGCGGTCGGGCGGTACCATGTGCCGCCCGGGACCCCGCGCGGCGCTGCCGCCGGCCCGGTCCGCGCCTGAGGGTGTTCGGCGCGGCAACCAGTGCAGGGCGGAGACGCGAGATGGCTTCGGTTCCGACGCGGGCACGCGTCGTCATCATCGGCGCCGGCATCGTCGGCAACAGCATGGCCTTCCACCTCGCCCGCCTCGGCTGGCGCGACATCGTTCTCCTGGAGAAGGGCATGCTGCCGAACCCCGGCGGCTCGACCGGCCACGCCTCGAACTTCATCTTCCTGACCGACCACAGCAAGGAGATGACCGCCCTCACGGTCGAGAGCGCGCGGCAGTACCAGGAGCTCGGGGTCTACGACGAGACCGGCGGCATCGAGGTCGCCAGGACGCCCGAGCGGATGGAGGAGCTGAAGCGCCGGATGGCGTCGTCGACGGCGTGGGGCATCGAGGGTACGCGCCTGCTCACGCCGGCCGAGGTCAAGGAGATGGTCCCGTTCATCGACGAGACCGTGATCCTGGGCGGCTTCTACTCGCCGGGCGTGGGAATCGTCGACTCGCTCCAGGCCGGGACCCTGATGCGCCAGAGGGCCCAGGAGCTGGGCGCGCTGACGATCGCGGCCAGCGTCGAAGTCACCGGGATCGATGTCGAGGACGGTCGCGTCCGACGCGTCCACACAGACGCCGGGACGATCGAGGCGGAGGTCGTCGTCATCGCCTGCGGCGTCTGGAGCCCGCGGATCGCGCGGATGGCCGGAGCGTCGATCCCGCTGACGCCGGCGGTCCACCAGATGATCGACATCGGCCCGGTCCCGATGTTCCAGGACACGACAAGGGAGGTCGGCTACCCGATCGTCCGCGACATGGATACGAACATGTACGAGCGCCAGCACGGGACCGGCTTCGAG
>JANLYK010000006.1:0-1913 GCA_031365595.1 Chloroflexota bacterium
AGCGGTCCGGCCCCCGTCAAGGAGCACTCGCATGATCCCGATCGCCCGTCCCGACATCGGCCCGGAGGAGATCGCGGCGGTCACCGAGGTCCTCCAGAGCGGGATGCTGGCCCAGGGCAAGCGGGTCAAGGAGCTCGAGGATGGCTGGGCCGAGTACGTCGGTGTGAAGCACGCCGTCGCGATGGGTAACGGGACTCTCGCCCTGATGGCGATCTTTGCCGGGATCGGGCTCGAGCCGGGCCACGAGGTGATCACGGTCAGCCACACCTTCGCCGCGACGGCAAACGCGATCCTCTCGACCGGCGCGCACCCGGTGTTCGTCGACGTCGAGCCCGACACCTACCTCATCGACGCGAAGAAGATCGAGAAGGCGATCACGCCGCGGACACGGGCGATCTGCCCCGTCCACCTGTTCGGCCTGGTCGCCGACATGGACATGATCCGGGCGATCGCCGACCGCCACGGCCTGATCGTCGTCGAGGATGCGTGCCAAGCCCACGGCGCCACGTTCCGCGGCCGGATGGCCGGGTCGTTCGGGCACGGAGCGTTCAGCCTGTACGCGACGAAGAACATGACGACTGCGGAGGGCGGATTCGTCACGACGAACGACGACACGCTCGCCGACTGGCTGCGTCTGTACCGCAACCAGGGGATGCGCGCCCGCTACCAGTTCGAGATGCTCGGCTACAACTTCCGGATGACCGACCTGGCCGCCGCGATCGGGCTGGCCCAGCTCGCGAAGCTGCCGCGCAACACGGCCCGGCGCCAGGCGATCGCGGCCCGCTACGACGCGGTCTTCGGGGAACTGCCGATCGGCCTGCCGATCACCCCGGACGGCCGGACCCACGTCTTCCACCAGTACACGCTCGACGTCGGCGGCGCGCGCGACGCGATCGTCGCCGACCTGCGCGAGGCGGGCGTCGGGGCCGACATCTACTACCCGATCCCGGTCCATCGCCAGAGCTACATCATGGAGCGCGGCCTGCACGCCGATCTGCCGGTGACCGACGGGGCGGCCGCCCGGACGCTCGCCCTTCCGATGTTCCCGGGCCTGACCGATGCCGAACAGGACCAGGTGATCGCGGCCGTGACAGGCGCGGTCGAGCGTCACCTCGGCCCGGCCCGTGGAGCGGCCGAGACCGCCGCCGCGGGAACCGCCGCCCGATGACCCGGCGATGACCGCGACCTGGCAGCCGGCCGGAGAGCGCGCGCTGCGCGTCGGGCTGGCCGGCCTCGGTTCGATGGGCCGCAATCACCTGCGTATCCTGTCGGCCCGGGACGACCTCTGGCTCGCGGCCATCGCCGATCCCGTGGCGGGGGTCCTGGCAAACGCCCGCGGCCAGACCGGCGCCCAGGCCTTCGCCGAGCCGCTGGCGATGATCGCCGAAGCGGAGCTCGATGCGGTCGTCATTGCCGCCCCCACGACCGCCCACGTGCCGCTCGCCCTCGCCGCGATCGAGCGGGGGATCGCAGTCCTCGTCGAGAAGCCGCTCGCGGCCACGGTCGAGGAGGCGATGCGGATCGTGGACGCGGCGCGTGCGGCCGGCGTCCCGGTCCAGGTCGGTCATGTCGAGCGCTTCAATCCCGCGGTCCTCGAACTCGGCCGGCTCATCGACGATGGCTGGCTGTCCTCGATCTTCTCGATCGCCTCGCGCCGGGCGGGGCCCTTCCCGGCCCGGATCCGGGATGTCGGGGTGACCGTCGACCTCGCCACGCATGACGCCGACATCCTGAGCTGGATTGCCGGCGAGCGGCCGTCGCGGGTCTACGGCGAGACCGCCCAGCGAATCCACGCCACGAACGAAGACCTCTTGTTCGGCCTCCTCCACTTCCCGTCCGGCGCGACCGGCATGCTCGACGTCAACTGGCTGACCCCGGCCAAGCGGCGCCAGCTCGTCGTCGTCGGCGAAGAG
>JANLYK010000104.1:0-5786 GCA_031365595.1 Chloroflexota bacterium
GGTCGTCGGGGTCGGTCAGCCAGTCGGGCGTCGGGCGGCGTTCGCCCCCGAACGTGAACTCATCGAGCGGCCGGCGGCCGCAGCGCGGGCAGTCGAGCGTGTGCATCAGCGCGTCCCGGCCGACGCCTGGTCGGCCATCGCCCGCTCGTTCCGGAACCGATCGGGCCCGAACGGCGCGATCAGGTCCGGCGTCCGCCCGGTCGCGATCCGCTCGGCGAGCGCCTCGCCGCCTGCGGGGATCGCCTTGAAGCCCCACGTCCCCCAGCCGGTCGTGATCAGGAAGCCGTCGACCCCGGTGTCGCCCATGATCGGGCTGAAGTCGGCCGAGATGTCGCACAGACCGGCCCACGTCCGGAGGATCCGCATCGAGCGCAGGAACGGCAGGAGCGCGGTGATCTTGTAGGCATAGCTCCGCAGCGCATCGAACGACGAGATCCGCGAGAACGAGGGCTGGCTGTCGAACTCGGCCCCGATGAGCATCTGGCCGCGCTCGGTCTGGCTGACGTAGCAGGCGAGCTCGGTCGAGGCGACGATCTTGTCGAGGCCCTGCTCGAAGTCGTTGGTCACGAACGCGTGGAGCGGGTGCGTCCGGACCGGGAGACGGACGCGGGCCATCGCCGCCAGCTGCGAGACACGCCCGCCCACGGCCGACAGGACAACCCCGGCGCGGATGGGTCCGGCGTCGGTCTCGACCCCGACGACCTTCGCGCCCGATCCCGAGCCGTCCCGGAGCAGCCCGGTCACCGCGCGATGCTGGATGACGTGAACGCCCGCGTTCGTCGCCCCGGACGCGTATGCCCAGGCGACCCGGTCGTGGCGAGCCGTGGCCGCCTCGACGTGGTGCGACGCGCCGAAGACCGGATAGCGGCCGCCGCCGGTCAGGTCGATCTGGGGGATCAACGCCTTGACGCCGGCCGGGTCGAGCAGCTCCGTGTCAACGCCCATTGCCTGGTTCATCAGGACCCGGCCGCGCTCAGTGCGCATCCCCATCTCGCTGTGAGCGATCCAGACGTGGCCCTTCTTGCGGTAGAAGAGGGCGGCGCCGGTCTCGGCCTCGAGGCCCTCGTACAGCTTCATCGAGTGGTCGTAGAAGCGGATCGCCTCGGGGATCGCGTAGTTCGCCCGGATGATCGTCGTGTTCCGGCCGGTGTTGCCCGAGGCGATGTAGTCGGCCTCGACGACCGCGACGTTCGTGATCCCGTGGCGGGTGGCGAGGTAGTACGCCGTCGCGAGGCCGTGCCCGCCGCCGCCGACGATCACGACGTCGTAGGAATCGCGCGGCTCGTGCCAGGCGATCGGCTGGAGCGACGCGATGTGCTCGCTCACCATCCGAGGCGCTCCCGGAGCTCGTCCGCGTAGGCGGCGTTCGTGACGAGCAGCGCCGGCCGCCCGCCGACGATTTTGGCCGGGACGCCCGCGACCTTGCCCTGGGCGAGCTCGCCGGTCGCCGACGGGAGCTCCCAGTCGGTGTGGGCGGCGACGGCGCGGAGGTCGTCGTCGTCGAGGAGGGCGACGACGAACCCGGCCTCGGGCTCGACGATCGCGTCCGGTTCATCGACCTCGACGTCGGTCGCCCCGAGACCGATCGCCTCGTCGGGCGCCGTCCTCAGAACGTCGACGTCAGCACCGGACCAGCGCGCGCCGTCGAGCGCCGCGGGCGACGCGACGACGCGCAGGGCCGCGACGGGCTCAAGCGCGGGCACGGAGGCCCTCCGGGTCGTAGAACGGAGTCGCGGTCACGAGTGCCTCGCGGCCATCGATCCGGACGCGGTCCGCGAACGGCGCGCGCTTCTGCCAGCCGAGCACGAGCGCCCGACCGAGCAGTGGCGATGTCCACGACCCGGTGACGTTGCCGACGATCGTGGTCCCGTCGAGGTCGAAGATCGGCGAGCCCTCCGGCGGCGCCTCCCCGTCCATCGCAAATCCGAACCAGCGCCGCGGGTCGTCGAGCTTGGCGGTCCGCTCCAGCGACGCCCGCCCGATGAACGCCGGCTTCTCCAACCGAACCGCCCAGTCCATTCCGAGCCGGCGCGGCGTGGTGTCGAGCTCGGTGTCCATTCCGACGATCACGTGGCCCTTCTCGAGCCGTAGCCCGAACAGGGCCTGGAGGCCATGCGGCCGGATGCCGAGGTCGCGACCGGCGTCCATCAGGGCCCGCCACAGGGCGACCGACCCGTCGACCGGGTGGTGGAGCTCGAACGCCGCCTCGCCGGTGAAGGACAGGCGCATCACGTGGCACGGGACGCCCGCGATGTCCGCCCGGACGTGGCCCAGGAAGCGCGGCGGATCGTCGAGCCCGAGGCGGCCGAGAAGCTCCTTCGCGAACGGGCCCGTAACGTTGATCGCGGCGAGGGACATCGTCCGGTCCATCACGTGGACGCGGAGGCCCCACGTCTCGACCCAGTCGCGGATCCACATCTCCGCGTTCGCCGCGCCGCCCGAGGTGAACGTGAGCGTGAACCGCGTCTCCGCGTCGCGCAGGATCATCCCGTCGTCCATCACGTGGCCGCGCTCGTTGAGGAGCAGGGCGTAGCGCGACCGGCCGACCTTGATGTCCGCGACGTGGCACGGATAGATCCGCTCGAGCGCCTCGACCACGTCGGGCCCGCTGACGACCAGCTTGCCGAGGGTCGACACGTCGCCGATCGAGACCCCCTCGCGAACCGCCCAGTACTCCCCGACGACGTCGCCGTAGTGCCACGGCCGCCACCAGCCGCCGAACCGGTCCATCCGGGCACCGAGCGCGAGGTGCTCATCGTGGAGCGGCGTCCGCCGGAAGGCATCGATCGTCGTGTCGGCGGCTGCTTCGGCGAGGGTGATCTGGCGCGCCGCTGGGCGAGCGGTGAACGGCTCGGGCACCTCACCCGTGCGCTTCTCGATGAACGCCCGAATGTGCGGCAGGCAGGCTCCGCCCTGGCACGGCCCGAGCCCGGCCCACGACGCCCGCTTCAGCAACTCGAGCTCCGTGTAGCCGGCGTTCCAGGCCTCGATGAGGTCGTCCACCGTCGTGCCCATGCACGGGCAGACGACGCCGACCGTGGGAGCGGGCGGGAGCTCGTGGTCGATCGCGGCGGAGCCGACCACCGAGATCGGTCCTCCCGGGAGCATCCGGGCCAGGACGTCGCGCGGCGCCCGGCCGAGGTCGACCACCACGGTGTCGCAGGGCGTCGGGATCTCGCGGCCATCCGGGCCGGTGGTGACGACAGCCGAGACGCGACCGGCGGCGTTGCCGTCGAACCTCACCAGGCCATCGTCGGGGCCGACCCGTGCCACGCGACCGAGGTCCACCCCGGCGGCAAGGAGCAGCTCGGCGGCTCGAGCAGTGACGATCCCCGCGAGATTGCTGCCCGGACACACTGGCTGGATCTCGGCCGATCCGGTCGCGACCACGATCTCATCGGCCACGACGTGGAGCATCCCGCCGCGCTCGCGGGCGACGATCGAGTCGCCCGGGTAGATGCCGACGACCTCGACCCCGTCGGCAGCGTCAAGAACGAGCACATCCCGGCCGGATACGCGAGCCGCGTCGGCGGCCGCCCGGCCGCTCGGTCCGCCACCGAGCACGGCCACCTCGACCTCGGAACGGCGAACCGGCAGGTCACTACCGAGCGGGGTCCGCGTCAGGTCGCGAAGGTCGACCGTCGGCAGCGGCGGTTTGCCAGCGGCCTGATGTCGCTCGACGACCGTCCCCGGCCGCGCCGCGACCTGGCACGTCCGGACGTACGAAACGCCGTCGACCGTGGCGAGGCAGTTGCCGCAGTCGCCCGCCAAGCAGAGCGTGCCGCCGCGGCCCGGAGCCTCGCCCGCTCGCACGATGGCAATCGCGACGGAATCGTCGAGCTCGAACGCGATCGGTCGCCCGTCGAGGACGATCCGACCGCCGACCGGCTCCGTCACGCGACGATCTCGAATGCTCGTTCCCGTCGCGGCCCGTAGCGGTAGATCGCGAAGTCGCTGTCGAACGTTGCGACTCGCAGGACCCCCAACCGCTCCATCACCGCAAAACTCGTCCGATCGACCATCGAGAAGTCCTGGTCGGGATACCCAAGTCCGATCGCCCATGCTGCCTCAACGTCACGCGCCTCGATGTACTCGAGGTCGGCAAGACCGGCCCGGATCGACCCGAAGAACCGTTCAGCCACCGGCCGGCCAAGCCGTTTCCGCAAGAGGCGCCAAGTCTCGAACAGGACGTGATCGGTGGTCAGGAGTTCGCTGGACGCGCCCGTGAGTGCACGCTTGGCGCGTTCGTGGTCGATGTCGGCGGCGTCGGCGGCCGCATAGAACATGGACGTGTCGACGAATACGGTCACAGGCTATCGGTCGCGCTTGGTCTTGAGGTAATCGGCCTCGACCGCTTCGTCCAGGTACTGGTCCTTGTACCTGGCAACGTTCGATCCGCCCGAGTTGCCGATCCCGAAGATCTCCGAGATGTCCGCCTTCGGCTTCGATCCGGCTTCAGTCAGGTCCTCGTGGACGAGTCGGCGGACGTACTCTGCGAGTGAAATTCCCTGCTCAGCCGCCCGGCGTCGGGCAGCGCGATGATCATCCGCTGGCAGGATGATCTGCGTTCGTTGTGTCATGATGGCGCCATCATACCATCACCTATTGGCGCATCCTGAGACCCTGCGGGTCGAACAGGGGCTCGGGCTGGAGCCGGGCCGGGCGGCGCCGGCCGATGATCTCGATCTCGAAGCCGCCTCCACCCGGGCCGTCCGGCGTCGAGAGCTCCGTCGGGACGTAGCCCAGCGCGATCGACTCCTTGACGTGGTGCCCGTACCCGCCGGACGTGATCCAGCCAACCACCGCGTCGTCATGCCAGACCGGCTCATCGCCGATGACGTCGGCCGGATCGTCGGGCTCGGGGCCGACGACGAACGCGACGAGCCGGCGCTTCGGGCCGCCGTCGGCCAGCTCCTTCTCGTGGGCGGCCCGCCCGATGAACTCGTGGTCGAGCTTGATGTAGCGGGTGTTCCCGCCCTCGGCCGGGGTGTAGATCGGTCGGTATTCGCGGAACCAGGTGCCGTAGCTCTTCTCGAGCCGGAGCGACATGAGCGCCCGCATCCCGAACAGGCGCAGCCCGTGCGGCTCGCCCGCCGCGACGATCTTGTCGAACAGCGCGCGCTGGTGCTCGGGCGCGACCCACAGCTCGTAGCCCAGGTCGCCCGAGTAGTTGATCCGCCCGACGAGCGCCGGGTGCACCCCGAGATCGACGCGCCGGAACGTCATGAACGGGAACGCCTCGGTCGACAGGTCGAGATCCGGCGCGACTGCAGCCAGCACATCGCGCGACCGCGGCCCCGTCAGCGACAACCCGACGAGACCCAGGCCGAGGACCTCGAACGTGACCGAGCCGTCGCGCGGCAGGTGGTGGCGGAACCAGCGCGAGTGGTGGACCTCGGCCGGCAGCGAGCCGAACAGGTGGAACTCGCCGGCCTCGGACGCCCGGGCGACCGTGAACTCGCCGACGATTCGGCCCGTGTCGTTGAGCATCGCCGTCAGGGTGATCCGGCCCGGCGCCGGCATCCGCGCGGTCAGCAGCGACGACAGCCACGACTCCGCGCCCGGCCCCGTGACCCGGTACTTCGCGTAGTTCGAGATCTCGGTCATGCCGACCCGCTCGCGGACGGCGGCGACCTCGTCGGCGACCTGGTCCCAGGCGTTCGACCGCCGGAACGTCACGTCCTCCTTCGGCTCGAGCCCTGGCTTCTGGAACCAGAGCGCATGCTCGAGGCCGGCGGTGGCTCCCCAGACGGCGTTCGCGACGGTCAGCCGGTCGTGGATCGGGG
>JANLYK010000106.1:0-2742 GCA_031365595.1 Chloroflexota bacterium
GATGAAGAGGAAGCGCAGCAGTTCATTCGGCAGGATGTCCGCGATGGTGTGCGCGGCCGCCCCAGTCCCCTTCGATGTGCTCATCTTCTTGCCGCCGATGTTCAGGAACTCATAGGGCACGTTGAGCGGCGGCTCGCGCTCGAAGACCTCGCGGGCGATCGCGTCCGAGCGGTCACGTGACCCGCCCGCGGTCGAGAGGTCCTTGCCGCACGGCTCGATCGTGACCCCGAACAGTGACCACTGGGCGGCCCACTCGAGGTTCCACGGCAGCTTCGCGCGGCCGCCGAACGGCGCGACCCAGCCCGAGTGGCCGCAGCCGCGGGCCCACTCCACGAGGGTCTCGCGGCAATCGTAGAACACTCGATCGCCGTCCCACTTCGTGACGATCGTGGTCCCGATCTTGCCGCAGCTCTCGCAGATGACGTTGATCGGGTGCCATACGTCGGGGTGCTGGACGTTGGCGACGCGGCGGTAGATGTCGCGGACGACATGGGCCCGGTCGAGCGCGGTCCGGATGAAGCGGTCCATGTCGCCGGTCGGGTAGATGTCGCTCATCCAGTAGTAGCGGTCGGGGACGATGCCGAGGCCCCGGAACGTCTCGATGAAGATGCCCGCGAAGTGGCGCGCGTAGCTCTCGTGGCAGTCGCCCGCGGGATCCGGAACGTGGGCCAGCGGGCGACCCATCTCTCGGTCGATCGCATCTGGGGTCAGGAGCGCCTGGGCGTCCATCGGGTCGAGGTCGTCGACGCCGTACAGGAGCGTCGCCTCGACGCCCCGGGCACGGAGCGCGCGCCAGATCGTGTCGAGGATGACGGGGCCGCGAAGGGAGCCGACATGCACCGTCCCCGACGGCGTCTTGCTGTCGTTGACGACCTGCGGTCCGCTGACGCTCGCGGCCAGCTCGTCGGCCCAATCCACAGAACGACTCCTCCGGGCACCGAGCGGGCCCGGTGCCGATGTGGCCTAGGAGATACCGACGACCTTGTAGGTGAAGTCGCCGGCCGGAACCTTGACGACGACCTTCTCGCCCTTCTTCTTCCCGAGCAGGGCGCGCCCGACCGGGCTCTCGTTCGAGATCCGGCCCTCGGTCGGCTTGGCCTCGGTCGAGCCGACGATCGTGAACGACTCCTCGCCGTCGTCGCTCGAGACCTTCACGGTCGAGCCGATCTGGACGTGCTCGGTCGAGTGGTTCTCGTCGATGATCGTGGCGTTCTTGATCAGCGCCTGGAGGGTCTGGATCCGGCCCTCGACGAACGCCTGCTCGTTCTTGGCGTCCTCGTACTCGGCGTTCTCGCTGAGGTCGCCGTGCTCCTTGGCGTCATGGATCCGCTGGGCGACCTCGGGCCGCTTGACCGAGGTCATCTCGTCGAGCTCCGCGCGGAGCTTGTCGAGGCCTTCCTTGGACAGGTAGGTGGGCTTGTTCTGCATCGGGTCGGCGCCCCCAGACGGCGGGTGACGAGGGCACAGGCCCAGGTCGGGAGGGTTCTGATAACGAAAGAACTTCAGGCTGCGCACCAGTCGCCGCGCCTGAAGTTCGACCGGCCGAAAGGGTAGCGCGGGGGGTGTCCGGTGTCAAAACCGACGCCCGTCGCGAGGGTCAGCCCGCGTACTCGCGCAGGCGGGCAGCAACCCGGCGAAGGGCGGTCCGATCGAGGCACGCGACGAAGACCGTGTCGTCGCCGGCGATGGAGCCCGCGACCTCGGGCCAGCGCGCCCGGTCGAGCGCGGCCGCGATCGCGTGAGCCGATCCAGGAAGCGTCTTGACGACCAGCAGCAGGCCCGCCTCGCGGACCTCGACCGGCAGGTCGGCGAGCAGCGCCCGGAGGCGGTCCTCGCCCGACGACTCGGCCTCGATCAGGCGTTTCGGCAGGCCGTACACATGGGCGCCCTCGCGGGCCGACTTGACGAGCCCCAGCTCGGCCACGTCGCGCGACATCGTCGCCTGGGTGGTCCGGAAGCCGCGCTCGCGGAGGGCTGCTGCGAGCTCCTGCTGGGTCCGGATCGGGCGGGACGCAACGAGGTCGCGAATGGCCCGGTGGCGGAGCTGCTTCATGACCTCCATCGGTCGCAGCTAGCGCCGGGCCGGCGTCCGGAGCCGCCCGGTCAGCGCAGGTTCAGCCACGTCACGAGGACCACGGCCGCGAGGATCACCCGGTACAGCACGAAGACGTCGGTCGAGTGCGTCCGGAGGAGGCGGATCAGAACCGAGATGGCCAGGACCCCGAACACGAAGGAGGCGATGAGCCCGGCGGCCATCGGACCGACCTGGACCGCGATGCCCTCGCCCCGGACCACCTTCAGCACTTCGTAGGCTGCCGCGGCGGCCGTGATCGGAGTGGCCATCAGGAAGCTGAAGCGGGCCGCCTCGTCGCGTTGCAGCCCGGCGAACAGGCCCGCCGAGATCGAGATGCCCGATCGACTGATCCCCGGGACGAGAGCGATCGCCTGGGCGCCGCCAATCGCGAGAGCCTGGCCGAACGACAGGTCGAGGGCCAACCGGCGACGGCTGCCGGACCGTTCCGCCAACCACAGGATCGCGCCGCCGATGACGAGCATGACCGCGACCAGCCCGACGTTCCGGATCAGTTCCGCGACGTCGTTGAGCAGGACGCCGAGGATCAGGGCGGGCACGGTGGCGATGGCCAGGAGCGCGGCCAGTCGGCGATCCGGGTCGCTGGCCAGGGACCGGTCCCGGAGCAGGGCAAGGAAGGCCGGCACGAGACGCAGCCAGTCCGATCGAAA
>JANLYK010000119.1:0-3749 GCA_031365595.1 Chloroflexota bacterium
ACCGTCTCGATCAGGATGTCGTAGGCCCCCGCGGTGATCACGACGTAGTCGACCTCGGGCATCTCTGCGCACTTCGCCGCCACGGACATCAGCCGGTCCGCCTCGCAGCGGATCCCGATCATCGCCATCTGCTGGAACCCGAGCTTCAACGGATCGGTGACCCCGACGACCTGGAGGATGCCGCGCTCCACAAGCCGGTTCGTCCGCGCCCGGACGGCCGCCTCCGACACGCCGAGGTCGGCCGCGATCTGGGTGAACGGCCGGCGACCGTCCTGCTGGAGGTGCTCGATGATCCGCTTGTCGAGATCCGAAACGTCCTCGCCCGGTCGTCCGGCGGACTTGCGCTGGCCGGTCACGGTGCTTTGCTCGGCGCTTTGCTCGGCTTGGCCGAGGGAGCCACGCTCGGCCGCGGCTCGACCGTTCGGGAGGGAGCGACGCTGACCGAGTGCTGGACGAGGGGCCAGAGCAACGGGTCGAGCACGGCCACGATCGAGGCGGCAACAAGCTGACGATCGGCATCCGGGGCTTTTGGCACGCCGGCGGTGCTGATCGGGCCGAACTGGACGACGACGTTCAGCCCGGCGACGCCGTACGGCGCCTCGTTGCGGACGGGGGCCGCGCCCGCCTTCCAGCCGAGGCCCTTCTTCAATGCGGCCGACGAGCGGTACTCGGTGATCCGGAGGGGCCAGTTCCCGATGTCGGCGTTGATCACCTTCACGATGTCCGGATTGCCGCCACCCAGCGTTGCGTTGTTGGCCTTCATCCCGAGCTTGGCCGAGCCGAGAATCCGGAACACCTGGTCGGCCGTGACCGGCTCCTTCAGGTGGGGATCCGGCGTGATCACCGGGGTCGGGACCGGGGTCGGCGGGGCCGAGGGCGCTGCGGTCTGACCGCACGCGGCGACGAGCAGCACGAACAGGCCCGCTGCCCACGACGGCAAGCGGCGTCCCCGGCTGGCTTGATTCGAATGTCGCATCGCCGGCGGGATGCTAGCACGCTCTTCGCAGGATTTGGACCCCTGACTTCGGTACGGGATGGTCCCGTCGTGCGGAGATCAGCCCCGATCGAGGATTGGAAGGACCGCTGCGAATCGCTCGACCGAGATCCGGTCGATGGGGTCGAGGACGACCTGGACCTCGGCGATGCCGGCGTCGGCGTAGGCGCGCAGGCCGTCGGCAATCACCTCCGGCGGACCTTCGAGCGGCACGACGCGCTGGGTCGTCGTCGTGTCGCCCATCGTCCGGCCCTGGCCGCCCGGCATCCGGACGTGGACGGCAACCGTCCGGGCGATGTCGGCCGGATCGCGCCCGACATCGACGCAGGCAGCGTCAACGACCGCCCGGAGCGGCGCGACTCCCGCCGGCGCGTTGTCCGTGTCGGCATACCACGAGTTCCAGGCATGAGCGTGGGGCATCGTGATCCGGAGCATCCGCGGCCCATTCGAGCCGACCAGCAGCGGCGGACCGCCCGGCCGGGGACGCGGCAGGATCTCGCAGTCCCGAGCCTGATAGTACGTCCCATCGAAGTCGATGGCGCCGTCCTGGAGGAGCGTCCGGACGATCGTGAACGCCTCCTCGAACCGGTCGATCCGGTGATCGTAGGCGAACCCGAACGCCCGGAACTCGGTCTCGTTCCAGCCCGCCCCGACCCCGAACACGAAGCGCCCGCCGGCGATCTCGTCGATCGTGGCCGCCTGCTTCGCGAGCAGCGCCGGGTTGTGGAACGTCAGGCAGGCGACGAGCGGCCCGATCGTGACGTTCGTCGTCGCGGCGGCGAGGGCGCTCAGCAGCGTCCAGGCTTCCCACGGCCCGCGCGCCGGGCGGTCCGGCCAGCGGTACAGGAGGTGCTCGCCGACCCATAGGGCGTCGAAGCCGAGGTCGTCGATCGCGCGAGCGAGATCGAGCAGTTCGGGCCAGCGGACCTCGCGCTCCACTTCGGGCAGCTGGATTCCAATCCGGAGTGGTCGCGTCATCCCCGCATTCTGGACCGCGGACGGCGTCGAGGTCGCGCCGACGAGACAAGAGACGCGGGCGTGACGGCCGCCCGCCACAGTCCCGCGACGGCCAGCACGCGACTCCTGGACGCGGCCGAATGGAGGCTCCGCCGATGCGTCGGTTCCTGACAGTTCTCGCGGCCCTGCTCCTCGTGATGGGGTTGCCGGCCGGCAGCACGGCCGGCCGGCTGTACCGGGCGACGGACCACTCCGTCGGCGTCTTGTGCGATGGCATCACGGCGGCTTCCGGAACCGGATTCGCGTACTTCGGTGCCTTCATCTCCGACCTCTACGGTCCGGATGCCTGGCTCGACGTTTGGCTTGGCAACGAACCGTCCGGGCCACCGGCCTTGCACCGAGACTGGGACTCTCCGGTCACGGCGACGTGGAACGGCACGGTCCTGGCCGGCTCGATCCCGATGCTTCGTGACGACGGCTCATCGGGCGGCGTCGCCATCTTCTCGGCCGGTCTCACGCCGACCGGCGATCCGACCACGTTCAACGACCGATTCAAGGACGGCAACCGGCAGACCTCGTACAGCGGCACGTCCCAGGCGTTGCAACCAACCGGCTCGCTGACCGTCTCGAGCCTGGCATTCAACCTCGCCGACTGCGTTGGCGACGAGACCACGGCGACCTCGACCGAGTCCAATCCGAACGCATCGGTCCTCCACTTCTCGGCGCGCTTCGTGGGCTGCGACCTGACCAACCCGGCCGGCGACACCGCGTTGCTGCTCGTGGATTTCGGCGCTGAGATCGGCTTCGTAGACGCCGGCCTCACCTCTCCGACCGGCCAGTTCCTGATCGCGGGGAGCGCCGAGTTTCCGCCGGGCACGAGCCCGATCGACATCGACCTGTCGCTGTACGACCCGCAGACCGGCAACCCGGTCGCGGGCTCGGG
Source organism: Chloroflexota bacterium (assembly GCA_031365595.1). Taxonomy (GTDB): domain Bacteria; phylum Chloroflexota; class Limnocylindria; order Limnocylindrales; family CSP1-4; genus CF-46. Next base: position 2,895 of record JANLYK010000119.1, read on the forward strand.
GCACATCACGATGACGGCAACCGCGGGCGCGTCGTTCACCAATCTCCTGAGGAACGCGACGATGCGTCGCACGACACGCGGCGAGCTCCTCGACATCGAGGGGACGCTCACGCTCGATGGCCACACCTTCGACCTGGGTGCGTGCGTCGGCGAGGACATCCGGGTCAAACGGATCACGACCAATCCCAACGGGCCGAAGCCGGGTGGAAAGGTGCCATCGAACGACCGGCCGAGCGGGGCCGCTCTGCTCAAGCCCGGTGGCTCTGCCACGCTCCAGACGAAGGGCGCCAGCCCCGCTGCCGAAGCACCGTATGACTGCCTCACGTTCACCGATCCCGACACGGGCGAGGTCTTCGAGGTGGCGGTCGGCTATACGGTCTGGTATCGCTTCACCGGTACGGGATCGCCGATGACGATCGACACGGCCGGAAGTGACTTCGACACCGTCCTCGCGACCTACACGGGGTCGGCCGGCGCGTTGACGCCCGTGCCGGACGGTTGCGTCGACGACACACCGACGCCGCCGTTCGGGCGGACGCTCCAGGGGTCGGTGACGATCCCGACGACCGCCGGCATCACGTACTTCGTCCAGATCGGCGGGTTCCCGGAGAGCTTCCCGTACGGAACTCTGCGGGTCAGCCTGCGCTGAGTCACCGAGCCGGCCCGTTTGGTCGACGGAACGATTCGGGACATGGGCCCGGATCGAATGGTGGTCGGGGTGGTCGGACTCGAACCGACGATCTCGTGCTCCCAAAGCACGTGCGTTGCCAACTACGCCACACCCCGAGGTATCGAGCTCGGCAAGAGCACGATACCCGGTCGATCGCCCAGCCGGGCTGGACCTCGACCGCGCGT
>JANLYK010000192.1:0-1503 GCA_031365595.1 Chloroflexota bacterium
GAGGATCCCGAGAAGGACATCAGCCTGTATATCAACTCGCCGGGCGGCGTGGTGACAAGCGGACTGGCGATCTACGACACGATGCAGTACGTCCGGGCGCCTGTCGCCACGATCTGCATCGGGATGGCTGCCTCGATGGCCGCGGTCCTCCTGGCGGCGGGTGCCCCGGGCAAGCGCTACGCCCTGCCGAACGGCCGGATCATGATTCACCAGGGCTCCGGCGGGTTCCGCGGTGCCGCCCCGGACGCGATGATCCAGATGAAGGAATGGGAGTTCCTCGTCCAGCGCAACCACGAGATCATCGCCGAACACACGAAGCAGCCGCTCGACAAGGTGATCCAGGACACCAACCGGGACTTTTTCATGTCTCCCGAAGCGGCCAAGGACTATGGCATCATCGATTACGTCTACACGGCCACGGGCGATTCGCTGATCGCCCGAGCCCACGATCTGGGCCTCAGCGGCGGCGAGGGCGGCGGCGTGCCGAACGCGGCGACCGAGGAAGAGGCGGCGAAGCTCGACGAGAAGCCAGACGGCGACAAGCCGGAGACCGACAAGAAGTCGAAATAGGCAGGGAGCCCGCACATTTCCGTGACCACCACCGGCACGTCCAAGGGACCCAAGGTTCCGTACCGCTGCTCGTTCTGTGGGAAGAGCCAGGAGCAGGTCCGGAAGCTGATCGCGGGTCAGGGCGTCTACATCTGCGACGAGTGCATCAACCTCTGCCAGGAGATCATCGAGGAGGAGATGCTCGAGGCGCCGAAGGCCAAGCCGTCGGTCGCCAAGCTCCCCAACCCGCGCCAGATCAAGTTCGCCCTCGACCAGTACGTGATCAGCCAGGATCGGGCCAAGAAGGTCCTGTCCGTCGCGGTCTACAACCACTACAAGCGGGTCAACGCCGGCAACGCGGTCGATGACGTCGAGCTCCAGAAATCGAACGTCCTGCTCGTCGGCCCCACCGGCTCGGGCAAGACGCTCCTCGCCCAGACCCTCGCCCGGGTCCTCGACGTCCCGTTCTGCATCGCCGACGCGACGTCCCTGACCGAGGCCGGCTACGTCGGGGAGGACGTCGAGAACATCCTCCTGCGCCTGATCCAGGCCGCCGACTTCGACGTCGCGCGCGCCCAGCGCGGGATCATCTACATCGACGAGATCGACAAGATCGCGCGCAAGGCCGACAACCCCTCGATCACCCGCGACGTATCGGGCGAGGGCGTCCAGCAGGCGCTCCTGAAGATCCTCGAGGGGACCGTCGCGAACGTCCCGCCCCAGGGCGGTCGGAAGCATCCTCACCAAGACTTCATCCAGATCGACACGACCAACGTCCTGTTCGTCTGCGGCGGCGCCTTCGACGGCCTCGAGAAGATCGTCGAGGAACGGGTCGGCCGTCGATCGATCGGCTTCGGCTCCGAGTCGGCGATGAGTCCGGTCGAACGCGGCCGGATCCTCGAGAAGCTCATGCCGGAGGACCTGCTCAAGTTCGGGCTCATCCCCGAGTTCATC
>JANLYK010000209.1:0-3707 GCA_031365595.1 Chloroflexota bacterium
GAGGGCCGGCCGGAGGACCCGGTCGCGGAGCTTGTAGCCGCGCCGAACGACCTCGACGATCTCGCCCTCGGCGCGTCCCGTGCCCGGGACGTTGACGATCGCCTCGTGCTCGCGCGGGTCGAACGGCTTGCCCGCCTCGGCTTCGACGACCTTGACGCCCTCGCTGTCGAGCAGGGCGCGAAGCTTGCGGTCGATGGCGGTCACGCCCTCGACCCAGCTGTGACCGGCGAAATCGGCCGGCCGATTGTCGATGGCAAGGTCGAAGTCATCGGCGATCGCGAGCACCTTGCGGATCAGGTCTTCGCCGGCCAGGCCGAGCATCGCCTCGCGCTCCTCGGTCGTCCGGCGCCGGTAGTTGCTGAACTCGGCGCGCTCGCGCTGGAGGCCCGCGAGGTACTCGTCGGCCCGGTTCGTGGCGGCTTCGAGCTCGCTTTTCAAGCGCTCGATCTCGGCGAGGAGGGTCGTCGCCGAGATGTCGATCTCGGCGGCCCGCTCCTCGGCCCGGGTGCGCGGAACCGCGCGCGGGGCACCGGCCGGCGGGCCGCCGCGCAGGTCGCGCGGATCGACCGGCCCGGGTCCGCCGTCCCGTCCGCCATGGCGCTGGCCGGGGACGCGCAGGTCGCGCATGTCCCGGGGATCGCGGGGATCACGTGGATCGCGGCCGCCGAGGGGCCGACCGCGAAGGTCGCGCAGATCAGGCATCGATATGCTTCACCAGTTCGTTCATGAGGGTGGAGACGAATCGGACCGTGCCGATCGCCTGGGGATAGGCCATCCGGGTGGGCCCGAGGACGCCCACGACGCCGACCGCCCGGCCCGGCACGCCGTACGGGGCGAGGACGAGCGACACGTCGCGCATCTCCTCGGGCGCGTTCTCGGCGCCGATAAAGACCTGGACCGTACCCGTGCCCGCCACCCGATCGAGCAGTTCGCCGAGGTAGGCCCGGTTCTCGAGGGCGGCGAAGACCCGCCGGAGCTTGTCGCTGCGCTCGAACTCGGGCGCTTCCATGACGTGCAGGAGGCCGTCGCTGAAGACCTCCTCGATGATCGTCGCATCGTAATCGCGAACGGCCGCGATCACCCGCTCCCCGACGCGTCGGACGAGGGTCCCGATCGGGCCGTCGCCGTCGATCCGCTCGAGCGCTCGCTCGGCGTCGCCCGACGTCCGGCCGGCCATGATCCCATCGAGGATGACCGCGGCCCGGGTCAGGGCCTCCTGCTCCACCGCCTCGGGAAGCGTGACCAGGACCTGGCGGAGGGCGCCCTCACGGAAGACGATGATCAGGCTCGCCAGCCGATCGCTGATCGAGACGATGTCGATCCGCCGGACGTGGGCCGCGCGCGGCTTGGCCGGCGTGGCAAGGCCGGCGATGCGATTGGCGGCGGCAAGGGTCGTGGCGGCCAGCCGGAACCACTGCTCCGAGGCGTGCTGGACCTGACCGAACTGGTGCCGGATCATCAGCTGCTCGACCGCGGGCAGGACGCTGCTGTCGGACACGGACTCCACGAAGTAGCGATAGCCCGCGTCGGTCGGGATCCGGCCCGCGCTGGTATGCGGGTGGGTGAGCAGGCCGTTGACCTCGAGGTCGGCGAGGATGTTCCGGACGGTTGCGCTGGACACGCCGAGGCCGTAGCGCGCGACGAGCGCCTGGGAACCGACCGGGACGGCGGTCGAGACGTATTCCTCGATGACGGCTCGCAGGATCGATTCGGAGCGATGATCCATGGAGCCGGTGGAGCGGGGTCGACGCGCCACGGGTGCCTCGAGAGGGGCGAGCGCAGGGCTCGCGGATAACGGAGTGGACGTTAGCACTCTAGTAGTGCGAGTGCCAACAACTCTAGCAGTCCGCGGTTCGGAGTGTCAACGCGCGGATCGCTCTGGATGACCCTCAGATCAGGCGCCGGAAGAGCTCGTTGGAAAGGAGGCGGCCGCGAGTCGTGAGCACGATCCGCTCGGCCGGATCGACGGCCAGGAGACCAGCGTCGACCGCCCACGGGTAGACGGCGGCGAGCGGCGGCTGGGCGGCCGCGGAGATCGGAAGTCCGTGATCCGTACGCAATGCGAGGATCGCGGTCTCGGCGGCAGCGCCGGCCGGGTCGATCGGGTCGGCGCCGCCGGGCGGGAGGCGGGGTCCCGTCGGACCGCCCGAGCCTGGGACAAGCGCGTCGAGGTATCGCCCGAGGTTCGCCGCGTTCCAGCGCCGGGTTGCGCCGTCAAAGGCGTGCGCCCCGGGCCCGACCGCCTCCACCGACCGGCGCTCCCAGTAGGCGAGGTTGTGGCGGCTCGCGTGGCCGGGCCGGGCCCAGTTGCTGATCTCGTAGCCGCGCCAGCCGTCGGCGGCGAGGCGATCGACGGCGTGCACGTACTGGGCGGCCGCACGGTCGTCGTCCTGGGCGGGGATCGCTCGAGCGCGCCAGCGCCGGGCGCCGCTCGTGGTCGGGAGGTGGTCCCCGCCGGGCCCGGTCAGTCCCTCGGCGTCCGGGTCGTCGATCGTCAGGGCATAGAGCGAAAGGTGGTCGGGCGCGAGCGCGAGCGCGCTGTCCAGCGACGCCGCCCAGGCCTCGACCGAACCGTTCGGGATGTCGTAGAGCAGGTCGAGGTTGACCGACCCGATCCCGCCCGCGCGAGCGGCATCGACCGCGTCGCCGACATCGGTCGACCGGTGCCGCCGACCGAGGCGGCGGAGCTCGGCGGGGTCGAGGCTCTGCGCGCCGAAGGAGATCCGGTTGATGCCCGCTGCGGCAAGGTCCGCGGCGTTGCCGCGCTCATCCGGACCCGGGTTGGCCTCGATCGTGACTTCGGCGCCGGGCGCGACGCCGAATCGGCCGCGGACGACATCGAGGATGGCGCCAATCTCGTCCGCCGGAAGGAGGGTCGGGGTCCCGCCGCCGAGATAGACCGTGTCGAGCACCGGGCGGGTGGGCGAGCCCGGTTCGCCGAATTCGGCGTCGAGGGCGTCGGCGCGCAACTCCAGCTCCACTCGCAGCGCGGCCGCCAGCGCCCCGAGCCGGTTGGCCGGTCCGCGCGCGGCCGCGCCGGCGACGACCACGAAGTCGCAATACGGGCAGAGCGACACGCAGAACGGAACGTGGACGTAGAGCCCGACCGGGGGTCGCGCCACGAGACGATCCACGGCGCTCGGCTGCTCGCCGACCTCGCGACTTGTCATGCGACTCCCACCCGGACATTTGGCAGCGCCGACTTGTCTACCGATCCATCAGACGATCGCCTGTCAACTCGTCCCACCGGATCCACGCTCAGGGCAATGTCGTTACAGCCGGCCGCGTTGCCTTGTGTCCGCCTGGGATTCGTTTGACAGGAAGGTTGTCGAACCGAGCGCACTGAACGGGGAACCGCCACGGAACGGGGACGCGTCACCGGTCGCGCGACGAGGACTCCCGCGGCCCGATGACCCGCCAGCCCTTGGGCGGCCTGCGCGTCGCCTCGATCTCCTCGACCTCGCGCCCCTTCGGCAGGAATTGGCCCGCGTGTCCGGTCGAAAGGAAGACTGCGAAGCGCGTCGCCGCGTGGCCGAGGAACGCCGCCGCGATGCCACCCGTGACCGCGGTGACCCAGCCGCCGGCCAGCCCGACGCCGATAGCCATCACCAGCATCCAGCGGTTCCGGCCGGGCGCCCCGAGCCGCGTCGTCAGGGCGTATAGGATCGCCTGTATCAGATTCGCCGCGGTTGGCTCGAGGCCGGTGA
>JANLYK010000213.1:0-6203 GCA_031365595.1 Chloroflexota bacterium
TCAATCGGCTTGCCAAGGGTGTTTCCGACCGCTCGACCGAGCCAGGCACCGCGGACCCGGGCGGGCAACGCCGCGCCATCGATCGGGAGAATTTCGACGGAGTCCGTGATCGCGCGGAGGGACGCCTCATCACTCGGCTCGTGATACGGCCACGTCGGATCACGCTCCAGTGCCGCGAGGGCGGCCGAGACCGCATCGAGACGAGCGGGATCGGCGTCGGCCGAGGCCTGCCGCGCCTCACTCAGCAGAGCGCCCACGGGAAATCCGGTTTGGGCGAGTTGCTCCGCCTCGTCCGGCACCAGGTCACGGGGATCCAGGACGTTGTGCATGACCTCTCTTCGACCCGCTTCCGGCGCCTCGTCGGCGACGTCAGCCCTTCACCGCACCGGCCAGAATTCCCCGGGTGACCTGCCGTTGCAGGGCAACGAACAGGACAATCACGGGCAGGATCGTCACGAGCGTGCCTGCGGCGAGCGGACCGCTATCGATCCCTCGCCCGGAAGCGAACACATAGAGACCCATCGTGAGCGGGCGAAAATCTCCGCCCGGCAGGTAGAGCAGCGGCACGAGCAGGTTGTTCCAGTTCTGGAGGAAGGTGAAGACCGCGAGCGCGCCCGCTCCTGAACTCACGAGCGGAAGCATGATCCGCACGAAGATCTGCCATTCCGACGCTCCATCGATCCGGGCAGCCTGTTCAAGTTCCGGCGGCAGATCCTCGAAGAACGCGCGCATGAAGACGGCCCCGAATGACAGGCCCGTCGTGGTCAGCACCAGGATGACCCCGGGCAAGGTATCGAGCAGCGCCATCCCTTGAAGTTGGAAATACAGCGGGATCATGTACGTGAAGAACGGGACGAGCAGACCGACGATTGCCACGTAGTAGACGACCGTCCGACCACGGAACGGGAGCTTCGCGAATGCATAGCCGGCCGCCGTGGATACGACCACCACCAGCGCCGTACTCGGGATTGTCAGCACGAACGTGTTCACCAGGTAGTCGCTGAAGTGACCAACGTTCCAGGCAGTGGCCAGATTCTCCGTCGAGAACGAGGAGAACAAGCTGAACGGGTTGCGACGGACGTCCTGATCGGTCTTCAGCGCGGTCGAGATCGTGAGGATGATCGGAAAGAGGGACAGGAACGAGAGCGCCAACAGGATCAGATGTTTCGCTGCCGGGAGTGAATAGCGTCTGCGCATGTCGCCTTCTCGACGCTCAGGCGCCGGTGCGGTACAGCGAGAACCGGCGCTGGAGCCGGTTGAGGACGATCGCGAATGGCACGGCAAGAACCGTGATCACCAGGGCCAGCGCCGTGCCATAGCTGATCCGGTTGAGCTGGAAGGCGTTCGCGTAGGCGTAGGTCCCCAGCACCTCGGTCGCGGCCGCCGGACCTCCGCCGGTCATGACGAAGATGATGTCGAACACACTGAATCCGCCGATCAGCGTGATCGTCGTGACCATCAGGAACACCGGCAGGATCTGGGGAAGAATGACATACCAGACCCGCTCCGATGCGTTCGCGCCATCGATGGTAGCGGCGTCGATGAGCTCGGAGTCGACGGTTCTGAGCGCCGCGAGGAAGATCACCACCACGAAACCGGTCGAGGCCCAGATTGCCGTCGCCAGGACGGCGAACAGCGCGGTATCTGGATTTCCCAACCAGCCCGTGGTCACCGCTTCCAGGCCGATTAGCCGGAGGACCTCGTTCAGCCAGCCCCGGATCGGATCGTAGATCCAGCCCCAGACCACGCCGATCGCGACGGCCGGCAGGATGTACGGCGTGAAGAACGCGAGGCGGTAGAACAGTGCGCCTCGACGGACCGACCACAACAGGAGCGCGAGGGCGAACCCCAAAAGAAGGGGCGCCGCTGTCCCGATGACGATCCAGATCGCGTTGTTCTTCAGCGCGGGGAATACGGCCGGGTCGGTCAGCAGCTCAGCGAAGTTCGCGAACCCGACGAACAGCGGATCCGGGTTAAGGCCGTTGAAATCGACCACCGAGAAGTACATCGAGCTCAGGAGCGGGATCACGAAGAAGATCACCATGAGCACGAGCATCGGCACGACCATGACAATGCCCAGGCGGGCTTGTGCCCGCCTGGTCACCAGCGGCGTGCTCGATCCTGACGAGGCACTCATGTCAGGTCACCTGATCAGGACGATTGGAGCGCTACTTCTTCTTGTACGCCGCGTCGAGGTCTTGGGCCAATTGGTCCGGCGTCTTCTGGCCGATCAGCATCGCCTGGATCCCCTTGAACATCGCGTCGTTGAAGACGTCGGTCGACTGGACGTCGATGTTGGAGCCGAAGTCCGCGCTGCCACCCGCGAACTTCGCGGTGTCGGCGAGAGCCTGGGCGAAGAGCGGGTTGACCGTCAGCCCGTTCGTGTCGACGGGGAACGGCGGGATGGTCTGGAAGTTCTCGACGATCCAGCGCCCGTGCTCAGGAGAGACCAGCCAGTTGACGAACGCGACCGCCGCCTCCGGGTGCTTCGTCCGGGCCGAGATGTACGGCCCCGATCCGAGGCCACCGCTGAAGATCCCGGGCCCTGTCTCGCTGGGAAACGGGATGTAGCCGGTCTCGAACTCCGTCTTGGCCGCGATGATGTCGTTGACCAACCAGCTCCCTGTCGGAACCATTGCTGCCTTGCCCGAGAAATAGAGGGCGTTGCCGTCGTCATACCCGATGCCGGTCGGCGTCTTCGGGAAGTATCCAGCCGCGTTCCAGCGGTCCCAGATGCTCAAAGCGGCGGCCACGTCCGGGGAGTTCCACGGCGTCTTGCCGCTGATGAGGTCGGCCATGCCGGCCGAGCCGACGCGGCTTGAGAGGGCCATGCTCAGCCAGTGGCTGCCCTCCCACGCCTCCTTGTCGGCCATGGCGAAGGGGATGATGTTGGCCGCCTTGATCTTCTGCGCCGCCGCCTCGAGGTCGGCGACCTTCTGGGGTTGGGCGATCCCGAGGTCCGAGAACATCGTCTTGTTGTAGTAGATGCCGATCGTTTCCATCTCGCCCGGGACGCCGACGATCTTGCCGCCGTACGTCACCTGTTTCTTCGCGAACTCGTAGATCGGCCACTTGTACTGGTCATAGGCCGCGGTGAGGTCATACAGCAGCCCGGCGTCGGCGAGAGCGCCGGCGTAGGCAGGGCCGGACCCCCAGGCAAATACATCAGGGCCCTTGTCGGACCGGAGCTGCGTCTGGAGGACCGTCCGCATGGCCTCGAGTGGCAGAGAATCGAGCGTCACAGTAATGCCCGGGTTCGCCTTCTCGAAGTCCTTGAGGTGCGCCTTCAGTGGATCCAGGTCGGCCGGATTCTCGGGCTGCTCGACGAGATATCGAAGGGCGCCCGTGGGAGCGGCGGGACTTACCGATGCGCCCGTTCCGGCACTGGCGGTGCCGCCGCTGGAAGGCGAGGCTGCGGGCGGCGGAGTCGAGCGCGCCCCCGTGCATGCCGCGAAGACGACCACCATCGCGGCGATGGCGATGCGTTGCCAGGAGATCCGTACCGCTGACATGGAGCCGTCCTTTCAGGAGCGCGATTGGTGTGCCGCAGCGGGCGACGACCGTCGAGGGCGACGAGGGCAGATCTTCGTGGAATGCTGACTTGCTACATCCTTAGGAAAGCCATCCCGATGCGAGAACTCTTCACCTCGTGGCGACACCGACTCCATTGAACCGGTTCAATGATTATTGTCGACCATGTCAAGGGCCTCGTGGGTGCGAGCCGTGTTGACGAGGGGTTCTACCATCGGGCTTGCCCGATCTCCGGAATGAAGGGGTTCAATGGACGTCAGCACTCGAGCGAAGCTGGGGACGACCATGAAGGACGTGGCCGACGCCGCCGGCGTGTCGGTCGGGACCGTCTCCCATGTCGTTTCCGGTGCCCGCCATGTCCGGCCGGCGACGCGCGACCGCGTCAACGCGGCGATCGCCGAGCTTGGCTTTCGCCCGAATCGTGTCGCTCGTTCACTGACTCGGAGCCGGACCAGCACGATCGGCATGGTGATTCCGGACGTTGCCAATCCGTTCTTCGCCGAACTGATCCGCGGTGCGTCCGATGCGCTCGAGGCGTCGGACTATGTCGTCGTCTTCGGGAACTCCGACAACTTGGTCACGAAGGAGCGGCGGTACCTTGTCGAGTTCATCGAGCGACGCGTTGACGGAGTGATCATTGCCCCCGCGTCGAACGCCGACGCCGACCAGATTCGAGACCTCGGCGACCAACTGCCGCTCGTCCTCGTGGATCGGGTGACCCCGGGCTGGCTCGGGGATCTCGTGGTCGGCGACGATCAAGCAGGAATGGCGCTGGCTGTGGACCACCTCGTCGAGCAGGGCCATCGGCGGATCGCCTTGATCAACGGTGAGGAGGAGTTGTCGACCGCTCGCGAACGGCGTCGCGGCTTCGAGCTCGCGCTCCGGGCCCAAGACCTGACCGCCGCCGCCGTTTCCGGCGGGTCGTTCAGTATCGAGAGCGGCCGAGAACAAGCGATCGCGATGCTGACTGCCGATGACCGGCCCACGGCAATCTGCGCCGCGAACGACCTATTGGCACTGGGTGGACTCCAGGCCGCCCACGACCTCGGCCTCTCCGTGCCCGGAGAGCTGAGCGTCATGGGCTACGACGACATCGCGTATGCGAAGCTCGCATCCCCGCGGTTGACGTCCGTCGCCCAGCCTGGATACGCCATTGGGGCCGCGGCCGCCCGCCTCCTGATCGAGCGCCTTCGAGATCCTCGCGGGGCGCGGCAGGAAGTCGTGATTCGCCCATCCCTGGCTCTGCGCGACTCGACGGCGCCACCGGCCGAACAGCGCGCGTCTCACTTGCCGTTGCCCAGCGACCGAGATCGTCACTGACTTCGTTGCTTCGGGGCGCCGCGGAGCCGTCCGAGATCGCTTCGCGCGGGCCCGATGGCAGCTTGCGGCCTTCGTGCCGATCTGGAAGGTCGTCCGTCGGAGCATGCGCGTCGGGAGAAGGGTCATCGGCCCGGCACCGGAGTGCGCGATGTGCGCCGGACTCCGTGATTTCGGTCTCAGGTGCCCGGTTCCAGAGGCCATACTGGCCCAATGACCGATCGCTCGCTGCACCTCTACATCGACAGCGCAGACGTGGGTGACCTCGCCGGGGTCCTCCCCCACCCCCTGGTCCACGGCGTCACCACCAACCCCACCTTGTTGCGTCGCGCGGGCGTGGCGGCCGACGGGATGCCGGCACTCCTCGAGCAGTTCCGGGCCTGGGGCGTACGTGCGGTCCACGTCCAGGTCGGTTCCGCCGACGAGGCCGGGATGCTGCGCGACGCGGAGCAGGCGGTCGCCCTGGCTGGACCGGGGCTGGTGGTGGTGAAGATCCCCGCGACACGAGCCGGGTTCGCGGCCGGCAGCCGGCTCTCGTCGAGCGGCGTGCCGGTGACGTATACCGCGGTCTACGAGCCCGAGCAGGCAGTCTTCGCCGCCATGACCGGAGCCGCCTACGCGGCTCCCTATCTCGGGCGAATGACCGACCATGGCCGAGACGGGCTGGCCACGATTTCGAGGATGCAGACGCTCGTGGACCGTTACGGCCCAGCGACCCGTTTGCTCGTGGCGAGCGTTCGCTCCCGGGCGGATTTCCTTGCGCTGCTGGACATCGGGGTCGGAGCGATCACGGTGCCCCCGTCACTCGTTCCCGCCTTGCTGGACCACGCCGCGACTCAGGCTGCCGAGAGCGTCTTTCTCGACGATGCCCGGGCCATGCTGTGAAGGTCGCGGTCGCGGGCGAGGCGCTGATCGACTTCGCCGGCGTCGGCGACCTGCGCTTCCAGGGGTATTTCGGCGGGTCGCCTCTCAACACCGCCATCGCGGTAGCCCGCCTCGGCCCGGCAACCGGCTTCGTGACCCAGCTCTCGACCGACCTGTTCGGGCAGCGGTTGCGACAGCACCTGGAGGCGAACGGCGTCGATACCCGGTTCGTGCTGTCCGACCCCGCCCCTTCAACGCTCGCCTTCGTCCAGCGGGAGGATGGCGGGAACCGATACGTCTTCCTCGCGAACCGGACCGCGGACACGCTCTACGACCCCGATCCGCTGCCGACCTTGCCCATGGAGACCGCCTTCCTCGCCTTCGGGTCGGTCAGCCTGCTTGCCGAGCCGTCGGCCGCCAGCTTTACCCGGCTCGTCGAGGCCCATCGTCAGCGCCTCATCGTCGTGTTCGACCCCAACGTCCGAGAGACC
>JANLYK010000242.1:0-1858 GCA_031365595.1 Chloroflexota bacterium
GGTACTGGCAGGTGGGCGTGCCCGCGATGGGCTGGACATCCACCGACCAGCGCCAGCCGGGCTCGTAGGTCATTCGGCCCACGACGGTATCGTCGAGCTCGACGATCTCGATCCGGCCGCGCGGAATCGTTCGCACGTCGCTGGGTTCGCTGAACCGACGTCGCTGAAGACGCATCGGACCTCCGCGATCATTCTAGGAGCACCGGGCCGGCTCCGGACCACCGCGAGCGCGCTTCCGCGCCCGAGACGGTGGCTCAGTCCTCGACGACCACCGCGTCGCCGAGACCGATCTCGCCGCTTGTCAGGATCCGCGCCCGGAGCCCCGCCCGGTGGACGAGCGGTTCGAGGACGGGCTTGCCCAGCAGGTCGGTCAGGTACTGGCACGGCTCGCACAGCCGGGTTCCCTCGCACTCGACCGTGCCGATCCGGAACCGGCGCCCGACGAGGGCATTGAGGCGAATCCCGCGCGTCGTCACGTTTCGTCGCGTCTCGCCCGGAGCGAGCTCGATCGCCGCCCGGGCTGCGAGGCCCTCGATCTGCTCGGCCTCGATCAGGGTGATCTGTCGGTCGTCCTTCGCGTCGCCGGAGTAGCGCCCGGTGCCTTCCGCGTAGCGATCCCCCTCGAGCCCGACGCCCGCGATCGCGCGCGCCCGCGCGACCGATCGCATCGGGCCGCCGACGAGCTCGGCCAGGTGGATGGCCTCCACCGTGCCCTGCCCGAGGTCGGCGCTCGGCGATGACGTGGCCACGGTCTCGGGATTCGAAGCAATGACGTCCATGGCGGGCATTCTGGCCGATGGAAGGGACCTCCGTCCACGGCGCCGACAGCGCGGACGGGGCATTCTGACGCGGTGAACGACGGAACCTCGACAGCCGACCCCACGGCCTCACGGCCAGCGGACAGCCTCTGGTCGCCACGCCGGCGGGCGCTGACGATCGGGCTCGTCCTGAACGTCACGATCGTCGCCTCGGAGGCGCTGGCGGTCTCGACGATCATGCCGATCGTCGCCCGCGACCTCGGCGGACTGGACCTGTATGGCTGGGTCTTCTCCGGATTCTTCCTGGGCAACCTGCTCGGGATCGTCGTCGCCGGGATGTTGATCGACCGCGGAGGGCTGACGCGGCCCTTCCTGATGGGGATCGGGCTGTTCGCCATCGGCCTGCTGATCGGAGGGTTCGCTCCGTCGATGGCGATTCTCGTTGCCGCCCGGGTCGTCCAGGGCTTCGGGGCGGGCGCGATCCCGGCGGTTGCCTTCGTCTCGATCGGGCGAGCGATGCCCGAGCATCTCCGGCCGAAGATGTTCGCGACGCTCTCGACGGCGTGGGTCCTGCCCGGCGTGATCGGCCCGACCGCGGCCGCATTCGTCGCCGAGACGTGGCACTGGCGGCTCGTCTTCATCGGCCTCCTGCCGATCATCGCGGTCGCCGCATGGCTGACCCTGCCCTCGATCCGGGCCGTCGGCCCGGGCGAACCGGAACCACTTCCCGACCCGGCAGCCGGCCCTGGACGCACCTCGAGCGATGCCCGGCGGCGCCTGCCGATGGCTGTCGTCCTCGTCGTCGGCGCCGGCCTCGCGGTCTCCGGCCTGTCGAACGTCTCGCCGGTTCCGCTCGTCCTGATCGTCCTCGGCGTGCTCATCGCCACGCCCGCGTTCGCGCGCCTGACACCGCCCGGCACGATCCGGGCCGCCACCGGACTGCCGACCGCGATCCTGCTCCGCGGGTTCATGACGTTCGCCTTCTTCTGTGCCGACGTGTACGTCCCGCTCGCGGTCCAGGAGTGGCGCGGCGCCCCCGCGATCGTGTCCGGGATCGTGTTCACCGCGTCCACGCTGACCTGGACGGGCGGCGCGTGGCT
>JANLYK010000246.1:0-5175 GCA_031365595.1 Chloroflexota bacterium
TAGAAGATGTAGAACGGGATGACCGGGTAGCCATGGGTCGCGTACGAGGTCGACGCCGCCTGGAGCGAGGCCATCGAGCCCGCCTCGGTGATCCCCTCCTCGAGGACCTGGCCGTCCTTCGCCTCGCGGTACGACAGGAGGAGCTCCGAGTCGACCGGGTCGTAGCGCTGGCCGAGCTGGGCGTAGATCCCGACCTCCTTGAAGAGCGGGTCCATCCCGAACGTGCGCGCCTCGTCGGGGATGATCGGGACGATCCGCGCGCCGAGCTCCTTGTCCCGGATCAGATTGCGCAGGAGCCGGGTGAAGACCATCGTCGTCGAGACCGCGGTGTCCGAGCCCAACGCGAACTCCTGGTCGACCGACGCGGCCGGCTTCGGCAGTGGCGCCTTCCGGACGATCCGCTTCGGGAGCGGCCCGCCGAGGGCGGCCCGGCGCTCGCGCAGGTACTGGACCTCCTCCGAGTCGGGGCCGGGGTGGTAGTACGGCGCGTCCTTGAGCTTGGCGTCCGGGATCGGCAGTTCGAGCCGGTCGCGGAAGATCCGGAGCTCCGCCTCGGACAGCTTCTTCGCCTGGTGGGTGATGTTCCGGGCCTCGACCCCCGGCCCGAGCGTCCAGCCCTTCACGGTGTGGGCGAGGATCACGGTCGGGGCGCCGGTCGACTCCGTGGCGGCCTTGTACGCGGCGTAGACCTTGCGGTAGTCGTGGCCGCCCCGGCGGAGTTTGGCGAGGTCGTCGTCGGACAGGTGCTCGACGAGCTTGCGGAGACGCGGGTCCGGACCGAAGAAGTGCTCACGGATATAGGCCCCGCCGGCCACCGAGTACTTCTGGAACTCGCCGTCCAGGGTGTTGTTCATCTGCTCGACGAGGACCCCGTCGACGTCGCGGGCGAGGAGCTCGTCCCACTCGCGGGCCCACACGACCTTGATCACGTTCCAGCCCGAACCGCGGAACACGGCCTCGAGCTCCTGCATGATCTTGCCGTTGCCGCGAACCGGGCCGTCGAGGCGCTGGAGGTTGCAGTTCACAACGAAGGTCAGGTTGTCGAGGCCCTCGCGTGCGGCGACGTGGAGCGCCCCGAGCGACTCGGGCTCGTCGGTCTCGCCGTCGCCGAGGAAGGCCCACACGCGCGAGCCGCTCGTGTCGAGCAGGCCGCGGTTCTGGAGGTAGCGGTTGTAGCGGGCCTGGTAGATCGCGCTGATCGGGCCGAGGCCCATCGAGACCGTCGGGAACTCCCAGAAATCGGGCATCAGCCGCGGATGCGGGTACGACGACAGGCCCTGGCCGGGCACCGACTCGCGCCGGAAGTGGTCGAGCTGGTCCTCCGAGAGCCGGCCCTCGAGAAAGGCCCTGGCGTACATCCCGGGCGCGGCGTGACCCTGGTAGAAGATCTGGTCCCCGGGCGTCGCGCCGTCCTTGCCCTTGAAGAAGTGGTTGAACCCGACCTCGTAGAGCGATGCCGCAGAGGCGTACGTCGCGAGATGACCGCCGATGCCGGAGAACCGGTTGTTCGCCCGGAGGACCATCGCAACCGCGTTCCAGCGGACGATCCGCCGGATCCGGTGCTCGATCGACTCGTCACCCGGGAAGAATGGCTCCTGCTCCGGGCTGATCGTGTTGATGTAGCGCGTCTGGGTCAGCGGCGGCAGCCCCACCTGGAGCTGGCGCGCCCGCTTCAGGAGCTTGTAGACGAGGAATCGTGCCCGGCTCTCCCCCTCCTGTTCGACGAGCTGGTCGAAGGACTCGAGCCACTCGCGAGTCTCGGCTGCGTCGATGTCGGGGAGCTGGTGCTTGAATTCGTCGAAGTACATCGCTGCCTCGGAGGGTGACGGTCGGGCGGTGGGGTCGGTCAGGTGGGTTCGAGTCGGAGGGTCGTGGCGAGGACGTCGTCGGCGACCATCGCGTCGGTCGCGGGGTCGGCGGGGTACTTGGCCCGGAACCCGGCAGAGGTCCGCTCGATCGCGTCCGGGTCGGTCGCCGGGATCGCGGTCGCGGCCAAGCGACGGCCATCGACGTGGAGGGCGACCGCGGGATTGGCGAGGGCCTCTCGATACCAGCGGGCCGTAGCTCCACGATACGAGCGGATCAGGACCTCGGCGTCGTCGACGACCGCCCAGATGATCGTCCGGTGGGCCGGCCCGCCGGGCGCCTGGGTCTCGATCTCGACCTCCTGCGCGGCATCGATCCGGGCGAGGTCGGCGCTGCCAAAGCTCATCTCCGAAAGCGTAGCCGATCCCCCCGGACCGGGACGCGGCCAAGGCCCGGCCGAGCACGTGCGACCCGAACTGATATGCCGGTGCAAGGGTTCTGCAATGTCGCTGGCGACCGGGCGGTACGGACCCGGCCGCAGCCTCTCGCCAACAGGCCGCGCGCTTCGGAGTCGATGCGCCCGGGCTCATCGAGCAACGACGAACCCGCTGACCCGTCACTATCAGGTCAGCCGACCGCCCAAGAGAGGTGTTGCGTGGGAACCCAGCCTTTGGTCCTCGTCGCCGACGACGAGCCCCGGATCACGAAGCTCGTGTCGATCGCCCTGAGCGAAGAGGGCTTCCGGGTCGTCACCGCGACTGGCGGCGAGGACGCCCTCGCCAAGGCCGAGGAGATCCGGCCCGACATCGTCCTTCTCGACATCGTCATGCCCGATCTCGACGGGATCGAGGTCATGCGCCAGCTCCGCGAGCAGCGCCCGGTCCCGGTCATCCTGCTGACGGCCAAGGGCGCGACGGCCGACAAGGCGAAGGGCCTCGATCTCGGCGCCGACGACTACATCGCGAAACCCTTCCACCCCGACGAGCTGGCGGCTCGGGTGCGGGCGGTCATCCGGCGCTCGACGGGCGTCGAGCCGGGGGCCGGCGTGGTCGCCTTCGACGACGTCGAGATCGACCTGGAGCGGCGCATGGTCCGGCGTGGCGGCGAGCTGGTCCAGCTGTCGCGAACCGAGTGGCTGCTCCTCCAGCACCTCGCCACCCACCCCGGCAAAGTCGTCCTCCACACCGAGCTCCTGACCAAGGTCTGGGGTCCCGAGTACCGCGACGACCTCCAGTACCTGCGAGTCTGGATCAGTCGCGTCCGGCGCAAGCTCGGCGCGAAGCCCGGCGAGCCCGGCCGGATCCGGACCTTCCAGGGGATCGGCTACCTGCTCGACGTCGAGGGCACGGCCGGTGGCGGCCCCGAAGAGGCCGTCGACGATGTCGCTGAGGTCGGCGACGACGCGGTCGAGGAGAACGGCAAGGAGACGGCGGCCCCGGTCGGCTGACCCTCGATCCCCGCACGAACGTGCACGGCGCCCGTCGCAGGACGGGCGCCGTTCTGTGTCAAGACCGTCTTGAACTCGGTGCCGATCGTCACCTCGTTGCAAGGCCGATCGGAGTCGCGACGGTCGGGCCGCAGCGCGATCGGGACGATGCTGGCCTCCCGCCTTCTCGGCGGCAACTTCGGATGGAAGGGACCATTGCCATGACCTATGAAGAGCGCACAGTGCGTGAAGACGACCCCGGTGTCGTCGCCACGCCAGCGGCGAGCGCGGGCGGCTCGAGCGTCGTCCAGCGCCGCGTCACCCGGACCCCGAGCGGCGGCGAGATGGCCGGCCGGATCGTGATCCTCCTGTTCGGGATCGTCCAGGTGTTCATCATCGCCAGGATCGTTCTGCTTCTCCTGGACGCCCGCGAAGGGAACGATCTCGTGTCGTTCATCCTGAACACGAGCCAGATCTTCGTTGGACCGTTCGAAGGGATCCTCAAGACGAACGCCCTGACCTCGGGCGGCTCGATCTTCGACCTCGCGGCGGTCCTCGCCCTCGTCGGCTGGACGATCCTCGAGGCCCTGATCCTCGCCGCGGTCGGCGTCTTCCGGCGCGAGCCCAGCGTCTGACCGCGACCCGGTCGGCGGTTCGCGCCGATCGCCCACTTTTCTCCTCGACGGCGGCGTCCCGAACGGGCGCCGCCGTCGGCGTTTGCTAGCGTAGGCGGATGCAGCGCTACGACCACCGGACGGCCCTCGTGATCGTCGATCTCCAGAACGACTTCGCCGATCCCGCCGGCGGGCTGGCGGTGCCCGGCGGCTCGAACCTGGTCCCGATCATCAACGCCGAGATCGTGATGGCCCGCTCGGCCGAGGCGACGGTCGTGTTCACCCAGGACTGGCACCCCGAGTCGACCCCGCACTTCGAGAAGGACGGTGGCGTCTGGCCCGTCCACTGCGTCGCCGACACGTGGGGCGCCGCGTTCCACCCGGAGCTCAGCGTGGTCGGGCCGTCGGTCAGGAAGGGCACGCACGGCGAGGACGGGTACTCCGGCTTCACGATGAAGCATCCGACCACGGGCGAGACGACGCCGACGGAGCTCGAGGGCGTGCTCCGCTCCAGGGACATCCGTCGGGTCGTGGTCGTCGGCCTCGCGACGGACTACTGCGTCAGCGCTACGGCATTGGACGCCGCCCGGCTGGGCTTCGGGACCGAGGTCCTCCAGGACGCGATCGCGGCCGTGAACCTCGCGGAAGGCGATGGCGACAAGGCGCGCGCGGCCATGGCGGCTGCCGGCTGCGTGCTCGGCTACTGCTTCGGGGTCCTGCCCTAGCGACCATGCGCGTCCACCTCGTCGACGCGACGTATGAGCTGTTCCGCGCCCACTACGCGCCGCGACCACCCACGCTCGGGCGGGACGGGGCGAACCTCTCGGGCGTCGCCGGCGTCGTCGATCAGATGCTGTACCTCCTCCGCGAGGAGGGCGCAACGCACGTCGGCTGCGCGACAGACCACGTGATCGAGTCATTCCGGAATGACCTGTACCCCGGCTACAAGTCGTCCGCGGGGATGCCGCCGGAGCTGCTCGCCCAATTCCCGATCGTGGAGGACGCACTGCGCGCGCTCGGGCTCGTTGTCTGGCCGATGGTGGAGTTCGAGGCGGACGACGCGATCGCCGCGGCGTGCGGCCGGTTCGAAGTGCGTCCCGACGTGGACCAGGTGCTGGTCTGCACGCCGGACAAGGACATGGCCCAGCTCGTGCGCGGCGCTCATATCGTGCTGCTCGATCGACGCCGCCGGATCACCTATGACGAGCCGGCCGTGATGGAGAAGTGGGGCGTGCCGCCGACTGCCATCCCGGACTGGCTTGCGCTCGTGGGCGATGCCGCCGACGGATTCCCCGGCCTGCCCGGCTGGGGGGCGAAGTCCGCCGCCGC
>JANLYK010000252.1:0-1733 GCA_031365595.1 Chloroflexota bacterium
CGCTGTCTATCGTGGTCTGGGGGGGCGTGCTGTCAGCGACGCCGCAGTCGATCCGGTTGTGGAGGTCGGTGGGGGTGTGGTCGCCGCCGGCGACGACCAGGAGCCCACTCGCATGGGTGAGTGGCTGCTTCGTGGACATCGGGTTGTTGATGGTCGTGTTCGCCGCGAGCTTGATGAACGGATCGCCCGGCCCGGACGCAAAGTTCGGTGAATCGAGGCTGGTCTGCTTGTAATAGATGACCCCGCCGCTGCAGCACGGGCCGGCGGCGAACATGAACAGCGTCCGGTCCTCGGGGTTGACGAGGACGAGTGGTCGCGTCTGGTTGTCGGACACGAGACTGAACGTGCGGCGCTGCCAGCCCCCGTTGCCGTCGAGGATGAGCAGGAGAATCAGGGGCTGCCCGCTGTTGCCGGAGGTGTCGTTCAAGGATGTCTTCACGGCCGCAAACACGCGTCCCGCCGGATCAGCCTGGAGTGACTTGATGTTCAGGTGGTCGTCGGCGTAGCCCTTGCCCTGGAGTGCCGGGGCGATGGTCCAGCTCGCGTCCGGATCGCCGTCGATATGCGTCGCGAAGTAGACGGTCTCGGTCCTCTGATTGCTCCACATCACCCCGATCCGCCCGTCATAGGCGACGAGTGTCGAGATGTCATCGGCATCCAGGTTGGCGGCATTTGCCACGGGTAGCACGAACGGCGTCGTGAAGTTGCCCCCGCTCGAATCGGAGTGGGTCACGAGGACCTGGCGCCCGCCGGCGCCGTTGGACGCCGTCCAGGTCGCCCAGATCCGACCGGTCGTGTCGGCGTCGATGACGAGCGCCTCGATCGGGCCGGAGGTCAGGACAACCGGATACCCGGAATCAAGCGTGTAGGTCCGCGATCCCGCGTTGTAGCTGTAGCGCAGGATCCGGGCGGCCTGGTCCGATCCGGACGCCCCTTCCACGAGATGCGTCGCCACATAGAGGCGGCTGCCATCCCAGAGGACGTCGGACGAAGACCGGCTGCGCTTGTCGATGACCGTGGCTGTGCCGACCCAGCTGTTCGACGCCCAGTCGAACCGCCAGATCTTGAAGCTTTTTGCCGCCGAATCGTAGAGGATCCCCCACCAGCTCCCGTCGGCGAACCAGAGCTTGCTCTCGGGCTTCTGGCCGGTTGGAGCCGACGCACCGTTATAGGTGAAATCCTGGTACCCGACGTCCCCCGCGGCTGCCCGGGTCGGGGAGGGCACAGCCGCTCCCAGCATCGTCACAAGGATTGCCACAACGACGGCCAGCTGACGAGGCCGTCCAGCGTCCGCGCGCTTCCCCCACATCACTTGACTCCACTCCAGTCATTGGATCGGCACATGATGGCACACGGCCGCAAGATCCCAGGCGCGACGCACCGCGAATTGCTCACCGGGAGACCCGGACGTCGTCGACGAAGATGTCGAATGGTTGTTGATCGGAGTCGTTTCCGATCTGGATCGAGGCGATCGCCTTGCCACCGTTCGTGTCCGGCACCTCGGCGACGAGCTGACCGTCGAGGCGAATGGAGATCTTGCGCTGGCCGCCGGTCGCCGGAACCCGGACCTCGACCGCGAGGTGGCCCCATGTATCGAGATTCAGGCGGGCCTGGGTGGGCGCGCGACCTGCCGGCTGGCTGACCCAGAGGCGCCCGTCGGCCTCGTTCTGGCGATAGATGGACAGCAGCCGCTTGCCGTCGGCGTCGAACAGCCGGACGAGCGGGACGTTGCC
>JANLYK010000260.1:0-4702 GCA_031365595.1 Chloroflexota bacterium
GCCGATCGAACGACCCAGATAGCCGAACAGGTACGGCCACATCATCCCGACCAGGAGCGCGGCCAGGGCGATCGCACCGAGGCCCACGGGCCAGCGGGCGGTCGGCGATCCGGCCAGGGCGATGCCGACCGTGGCGACGAGGAGGGTCAGGGCGATCCAATGGCCCGGGCCTGCCAGCCCCCACTGCGTGAAGTAGCCGCCGAGCAGCCCGGCGCCGGCCAGGACGTTTGCCCACGGCAGGAGGAACCCGATCGCGGCGAGCGCGGCCCCGACGGCGATGACGGCCCGCGGCGTGTTGTCGGCGAGGTCGATCGACCCGAGCAGGCTGCGAGTCTTCGAGCTCGCTGATGGCGTTCCTCGGGAGCCGGCCGTCGCGGGCGTGATCGAGGCCGGTGTGGCCGCCGCCGCGTGGGCGGGATCGATCGCGTCGAGGACGGCCGACGGGGGCAGGTAGGCGCCGGCCGGGATTCGCGCAGCCGGTGTCGGATCGACGCCGCGATCGCCGGCCGGCGGCCAGGCGGGCGACGCCGACGGGGTGAGGGGCTCGGCGGGCGAAGGCTCGGCATCCGAGGCGGGGTCATCGGCCCAGGCAGGCTCCGTCCTCGCGCCTTCGTGCGGCGTCCAGCCGTGCAGGACGTCCGGTTCGACCGCCGACGCGACCGTTACCGGATCCGCATCTTGGCCGCTGGGCGCCTGGTCGGCGACGGACGCGGGTCCGGGTTCGGGCTGGGGTTCGGGTTCGGGCTCCGGCTCGACCGGCGCGCCGGCAACTGGTTCGTCCCAGTCTTCCGCCGCTACCTCGGTGGCGGGCGCGCTCGGGGCGAGCGCCCCGACGGCCAATCCAACGGGTGCCGTCGGCGGCGGAGCCGCAACGGGGACCGCCGAACCATCCCTGGCCGTCCCGTCAGCCGTCATGTCGGGCTCGGCCTCGGGCTCGGTCCCGGGCCCGGGCTCTGATCCCCAGGCGCGGGCGTTGGCCGTCACGGCGGCAAGCAGTGAGCCGCACTCGGCGCAGGCGTACCGGCCGGGAGCCGCCGGCGCTCCGCACTCCGGGCAGACGACCGTCTTCGTCGCCATGACCACCTCTTCTTGTTCCGGGCCGAACCGCGTTCGCGGGGGCCGGGATCTACAGCCTGACATCCGGATCGCTGGCCGACCTATCCCCCGGACGGCGGTGCATCCCTGCCCCGATTGTCCCGCTCTCGTCCGGTTCGTGCCTGCCCCCGGGAACCGCCCGATCAGCCCAGCGCCGGCCCGCGGGGTCGCGCTGGAACTCGAACGTGAGCGCGACGCTCCGCCACGCCGCGATCAAACCCGTGACCACGAGGGCGAGGCTCCACGCCGCCCCGAGGGTCGCGACGGTCAGCCCGGTGGCCACGGGATCGTCCAACCCGCCGGTGAGACGGTCGCGGACCTGGCTCAGGACGATCGCGACGGTGGCCAGGACCGCGCCAAGATCGATCGCGAGGATGAGCATGGACAGGAGCGGCATGACCAGCAACCCGATCGGCCTGCGCACGAGATCGCGGACCCCGCCCGCGACCCCGCCCGCGACCGACGCGCCGCCGAGCGCGATCCGCCGGACCGCCAGGCCACCGACGAGTTCGCCCAATGCCCACGTCGCGACGATCGCGCCGAGCGGCAGGGCGGCGGCGCCGACGACGCGCAAGGCGACCGGGCCGGAGTCGGATGGGTTGACGAGTTCCGCGTAGATCACCCGGACGATCGCCACGCTGCCCGTACCGAGAACCAGGGCCGTCGGGACGTGGGCGAGGAGGTGGGCGAGGGCCGCGCGGAGGGCCAATCGCCGGCCGGCCGGCACCTCGCCTGCCGCGGCCAGGCCCTCCTCATCGGCGATTGCCTGGGCCTCGCCGATCAGGGCGATCTCGGTGGCCGCCGCGAACCAGCCGCCGCCGATCAGCCAGAACAGGCCCAGCCCGATCCCGGCTGCGATGAGGGCCGCGGTCTGGGGCAGGACCGTCCCGAACGCGAGCGGAGTCACCAGCGGCCCCAGGATGTTCGAGAGGACGAGTGGGGAGGGCACGTTTACGACGGCGAGGACGAAGACCATGATCCCGCCACGGGCCAGGAAGCCGGCCAGGGCGAGCAGCCACCAGGCCGGCCGGCCGAGGGCGATCAGCAGGGCCGCGATCGTCACGCCCCGGGTCGTCGGCGTGGTCGGGCCGGCCATCAGGCGCGCGTCCGGCTCAGGCGGGGCGCGCCGTCACGGCGCTGGGCTCGGGGCGGCCGATGAACCCGACCCGTTGGTCAGGGCATCCAGCTCGGCGAGGGCCCGCTTGACGAGCTCGATCTCGGCGCCGTACCGGGCGAAGTCGCCGTTGCGGAGGGCCGCCTGGGCAAGCTCGAAGTGCACATTGGCATAGTCCACCAGCTCCGTGACGCCGGCGCTCGGGGGGATCGTGGCGCCGGGTGTTGCCGTCGGGCCGGCGCTGGCGGTGGGGGTCGGGGCGGGCGAGCCGTCGGGTCCGGGGGTGGGGGTCGGACCGGGTGATGGCGACGGGCCGGGCGTATTTCCGCTCTGTTCGGCCAGCAGCCGGGTCAGGGCGTCGCGCAGGGACGTGCCCCAGACGACGTTCGTCGGCGAGGCCACGACAATCCGCTCGAACGCCGGGAAGCCCGAGCTCTTGGATCGCAGGTAGACCGGCTGGAGATAGATCAGCGAATCGCCGACCGGGACGACGATCAGGTTGCCCCGGACGACCTCGCTGCCGGCCTGGTCCCACAGCGAGACCTGCTGGCTGATGTCGGGATCCGCGTCGATCTGGGCCTCGACCTGGACCGGCCCGAAGATCGTGCTGTCGCTCGGGAATCGGAACACGGTCGTCTGGCCGTAGCGACCGGGATCGTTGGCCGCCGCGATCCACGCGATCATGTTCGGCCGGTTCTTTGGAATCATCGGCTGGAGCAGGAGGAATTCGGCCGCCTCGGCGCCCGGCATCCGCATCATCACGTAATAGGCCTCGGGCGTGAGGCTCTGCGGGTTGTTGGTCCCGACCGGGACCGTCCAGAGGTCGTTCTGCGAGTAGAACGTCTCCGGGTTCGTGACGTGGTATTGCCCGAAGATTCGCGTTTGCACGTCGAACAGCTCCTCCGGAACCCGGAGGTGTGGGACCAGGTCGGCGGGCAGTTCCGAGAGCGGCCGGAACATGGTCGGAAAGACGCCCTGCCACGCGCGAATCAGAGGATCCGCATCGTCCGCGACGTACAGGGTCATCGTGCCGTCGTACGCGTCCGAAACGATCTTCACGCTGTTCCGGATGTAGTTGAATGGGTCGCCCCGGAGACCGCTGTCCGGCGCCAGCTCCTGGCCCGGATCGAAGCCCTGGGCATGGGGGAACTGATCGCTCGTCGTGAACGCGTCCTGGATGTACTTGAGCCGACCTGCGCCGTCGATGACAAGGTAGGGATCCTTGTCGAACTTGAGGAACGGCGCGACCAGGCGGAGCCGCTCATTCAGGTTCCTGTGGAACAGGAGCTGACTGCCGTTCGTGACCTGGTCGGTGATCATGAGGTTGAGATCGCGGAACCGAATCGCGAACAGGAGCCGGTTCAGGGTCGTGTCCAGCGGGACGCCGGTCTTGCCCGTCCAGTTGGTCGGGACGACGTCCCCTTCGGCCGTGGTCCCGTTGCCGACGCCGCGCGGGTAGTCGAACTCGGGCTGGCGGGCGCCGACGACGACGTAGGAACTGTTGCCCTCGCCGAAGTAGATGCGCGGTTCGGTGACCGGCGGCGCGCCGCCCGTGGAAATCGGCGGCAGGTTGGAGATCAGGAGGCGCGGCTGGCCCTGTGAAGCGACCTCGTTGACGGGGACCATCGCAAGCCCGATCCCGTGGGTGAAGATGACCCGCTGGTTGACCCAGCCGGTCGCGTTCGGGTTCTTCGCGAGGTCGAGCTCGCGGCCCGACAGCATCACCTGGCGGAGCTCTCCGTTGATCGTGTAGCGGTCCGTGTCGACGTCGATGAAGTCGTAGTACTGGCGAACTGTCTGGAGCTGGTCGAGCGTGTCGCCGAGCGGCCGGTAGTCCCACAGCCTCGCGTTGGCGAAGGTCGCGGCATCGGCCGTGATCGCGGCCTCGGTCAGAGGCGTGTCGCCGCGATACGCCCGTTCGGTCCAGTCGTTGACGTCATAGGCAAGGCGGGTCATCGCGATGTTGTTCGCGATGTACGTCTGCTCCTGGGCGTACTGGTTGGGGACAACGGTCAGCTGCTGGATCGCCGCCGGATACAGCCGGCCGATTCCGATCGAGGCGATGAACCACACCGCGAGCGTCAGGGTCAGCGGCCACAGCACCCGGGCGAACGCGCCGCCGACCAGGAACGCGGCCGCGATCGCCGATACGCCGGTCAGGACGTCGTAGGCCAAGAACTGGGCGTTCTGGTCCGTGAAGCTGACCCCGGTCGCGATCCCCCGGTTGCTGTGGACCAGCTCGAACTTGTCGAGCTGGTAGCCCAGCGCAATCGACATCAGAAACAGGCCTGCCAGGGCGCCGAGATGGACCCGGACCCGCGTGTCGAACACGGCGGCCCCGGCCATGGCGGACAGGAGATAGCGCGCGCCGGCCACGACTAGGGCGGCGACCAGCAGCCCGTTGACCAGGCTCTGGACGAGGCGCAGGAACGGCAGGTCGAACAGGAAGAAGGAGATGTCTCGACCGAAGATCGGGTCCGCGACGGTCGTCCC
>JANLYK010000284.1:0-4373 GCA_031365595.1 Chloroflexota bacterium
CCGGACGAGCCGGCCACGACCGGTGAGATCGAGGCGGCCGCCCGCCAGTTCGTCCGCAAGGTCAGCGGCTACCGAACGCCGTCGCAGCGCAACAGCGCAGCGTTCGAGGCCGCCATCGAGGAGGTGGCCGCGATCTCGCGCCGGCTACTCGAGAACGTCGGGGCCGAGGTCGAGGAGGGTCCCGACCGCTGGAAGGCCGGCACCGGCCGGCCGCGATCGACTCCGACTCAGCCCGTCGCCGGCGCGTGACCGTCGCCGCCGTGCCGTGGTGGCAGCGGCCCGGCCTCGAATCGAAGGGCGGTCGCCTCTCGATCGCGGGGCGTGATGCGGAGTCGCTGGCCCGCACGAACGGGACACCGCTGTTCGTCTACGACCGTCGGCGCTTCGCGGACAACGCCGAGCAATTGATCGGGGCCCTTGACGGCGCCGGGTTGCGCCATCGGGTCCGGTTCGCGCTGAAGGCCAATCCGGACTCTCGGGCGCTTGCCGTCCTCCGGCCACTCGTCGGGATCGACGCCTGCTCACCGGGCGAGGTGCTCCGGGCCCTCGAGTGTGGCTGGCCGCCGGCCGAGATCAGCGTGACGGCCACGAACCTGTCCGATCGCGACCTGGACGTGATCCTCGCCCACCCGGTCCATCTCAACCTGGACGCCGTCAGCCAGGTCGAGCGGCTCGGTCGGCGGCTCGCCGCACTCGGCCTTCCGGCCCGCGCCATCGGACTCCGGATCAACCCGGGCGCGGGTGCCGGCTACAACGAGAAGCTGGCCTACAGCGGGGAGCGCCCGACGAAGTTCGGGATCTACGAGGACCGGGTCGCCGAAGCCGTCGCGGCGGCGGCGCGCCACGGGCTGCCGATCGACACCGTCCACGTCCACGCCGGCTCGGGCTGGCTCGGGGACGGGCTTGCGGCGTTCGAAACGGCCCTCGCGCGGGTGGTCGCGGTGACCCGTCGACTGATCGCCGACGGTCACCCGATCGTCGAGCTGAACGTCGGCGGCGGGCTCGGCGTTCCCGCCCGCGCCGACGAGCAACCGGTCGACCTGGACGCCTATGCCGCCGCAATCGCCCGCCAGGTCCGCGGCCTCGACATCGCGATCGGCTGTGAGCCGGGCGATTACCTCGCCAAGGACACCGCGATCCTCCTTGCCGAGGTCGTGACGGTCGAGGACCGGGCTGGGACGCGCTTCGTCGGCCTCGACGCGGGCTGGAACGTGAACTGCTCGTACTTCATCTACAGGTACGCCCAGGAGCTGGTCGTCTGCCGGGCCGCGGACGCCGAGCGGACGGAGCGGGTCACGGTCGCGGGCCACATCAACGAGGCGGGCGACCTGTTCGCAGAGGACTACGACCTGCCGCCGGTCGCCGAGGGTGACGTCGTGGCCCTCCTGAACGCGGGCGGCTATCACCAGGCGATGAGCTCGACCCATTGCCTCCGCCCGCACGCCGCGGCGATCTACCTCGATCGCTGACGGCGCCGGGCGGGTCGATCACCCGGCCTCGAGGCTGCCCCAGGCGAGGACCCGGAACACTGTGAAGCGCAGGATCGGACGATCCTCGAGCCGGTGCGTCGCGTATTGCGGGTACTTGGCGCGGAGCGCGCGGACCGCATCGTCGTGCTCGGCGGCTTCGTGGGGTTCGGGCTCGAGCAGCTCCGCCCGCGTCTCGAGCCGGATCCAGCCGAGCCGGTCCCAGTCCTCCGACCAGTGATCGATCAGGAGCGTCGCCTCGGGCAGGACGAGGAGGTCGCGGACGCGAGCGAGGTCGTGCGGGTCGTCGCTCCGCTTGGGCTTGTCGTCGAGCGGGCTGTGGAGCCGCGGCCGGCCGCTCGAATCGTCGGTGCCGAAGACGAAGCAGATCGGGACGAGCCGGGGACGACCACTCGGTGCGATCGTCGCAAGGGTCGCCGTGCGCGCCGCCGCGAGGAATGCACGCATCGTCGGATCCAGGATCGGCGCGTCCTTCATCCGCTGATCATCGCCGCTTCCGACCTACACTGGCGCGCATGACCGCCGAGCCGTCCGTGCCTCCCACCCGCCACGTGACGACGACCCGGATCGTTGCCGTCCGGGGTGAGTCGCTCGAGTTCCGGGGGGACCGGGTCGTCGGCGAGGAGCCGCTCGAGATCCTGGCGGCCGGACCGGGCCAGCCGCCGGTGGCGGTCGCGGTCACGATGCGGACGCCGGGCTTCGAGGACGAGCTGGCGATCGGCTTTCTCCGAACGGAGGGTCTGATCGACGGGCCCGAGGTCATCCGGACGACCGCCGGCGACCCGGACGAGATGAGCCAGCCCGACGACCGGATCGTCGTCCATCTCGCCCGAGCCTTTGATGCCTCGCGCATCGCCGAACGGCTCTTCGTCGCGACCGCGTCCTGCGGGATCTGCGGCAAGGCGTCGCTCGACGAGGTCTCGGTCCGCTCGGCAGCCATTCCCGAGGGGCCGGTCGTGTCGCGGGCCGTCATCCTCGCCCTGCCGGATCTTCTTCGGGCCGCCCAGCGCGCCTTTGACGAAACGGGAGGGCTCCATGCCGCCGGCCTGTTCACGCCGGCCGGCGAGCTGATCGTGCTTCGCGAGGACGTCGGCCGGCACAACGCGCTCGACAAGGTGATCGGCTCGCAGGTCGTCGCGGGGGCGATGCCCCTGAACGACAGGATCCTGATGGTCAGCGGCCGGGTCAGCTTCGAGATCGTCCAGAAGGCCGCGGTCGCCGGCATTCCGATCCTGGCCGCCGTCTCCGCCCCGTCCGATCTCGCCGTCGAGGCCGCCGACCGGCTGGGGGTGACCCTCGTCGGGTTCCTGCGCGGCGACGGCTTCAACGTGTACAGCCACGACGAGCGGATCGACCTGCGCGACCTGCTCGCCTTGGATTGAGGGTCGGCTCGACGACTTCAGCGCGGCGAGCCAGGGTCCGCTTGTCGCGCCGAATCCTCGTAGGGCGATCGTATCCAGCACGGGCGCCATCAATCCTGCATATTGCGCTCTCCCCACGAGCACGAACGATCAATTCTGGCTCGAAGGGTGCCCACGGACGTCACCGGGACCCAAACCTGGTCAGACACGCCCGTGGGACGGGCACGGCCGCGAGGCTTCGCGCCGGTCGAGAGAGAAGAGCGGTCAGTCCGTCGTCGTTGGCGCGAGGAATGCCGACACGATCGCTGCGACCTCCGCGGGCCGGGACTGCGGGACCCGATGATCGGCGCCCGGTACGATCGCTAGCTGGGCGTCGGGTGTCGCCTCGAACATCGCGACGGTGTGCTCGGTCCGGACCAGGTCACGGTCGCCGGCGAGGTAGAGGATTGGACGCGTCAGTCCGGCGAGGTCGCCGAGATTGATTCCGGGATCGGCCTGCCACATCGCCTTCAGCTTCTCGACGACCGATGACCAGCCGTCCGTCCCGCCGGGCAGCTCGTCGCGGCCTGGTGGCGCGGTGATGTCGGCGGCTGTCGCGTTCCGAAGCCACTCGAGGGACGCATCGGCCATCGCCGCCGGCGCTGGCGGAGCCCACGACACGTTCGCCGAGATCGGCGCCGCCCGTCGCACGAGGTCGGGCCGGTCGCGCGTCAGGAAGAGAGCCACAACGCCGCCGTCACTCCAGCCCACGACGTCCGCATTGCGGACCCCCATGTCGTCGAGGAGGGTGGCCGTGTCGGCCGCCATCGCCGCATAGGTCAGCTCGCCGAGGTCCGGCGACCGACCGTGGGCGCGCTGGTCCGGGGCGATGATCCGCCGGCCGGCCTGCAGGAGGGCGCGGAGATCGGCGAGGTCGGATATGCCGCCGGCCCCGCCATGGAGCAGGACGAGGTCGCGTCCCTTGCCGCTGACCTCGACGTTGAGTGGGCTGCGCTTCGGGCTCATGGCGCCTGCCGCGGCCCGCGGTTCTGGACGAACTGGAAGCCGAACCGGCCCTTCACGCACAGGTGGCCGTCGGTCACCGACGAGTCGAGCGGCGAGGTCACGGTCACGATCGTGTTGTCCTGGACATGGAGTTCCAGGGCGCAGCCAACCCCGCAGTACGGGCAGATCGTCTCGGTCACGGTCTGGGCGCCTTCGTCCCATGTCCCGGCGGCGCGCATGTCGAACTCGCTCTTGAACATCAGCGCGCCGGTCGGACAGACGCCGATGCAGTTGCCGCAGTAGACACATGCCGAGTCGGGCAGCGGAACCGCCGCCTCGGTCGAGATCCGGGCGTCGAATCCGCGCCCGGCGACCGCAATTGCAAACGTGTTCTGGGCGTCCTCGCCGCACGCCTCGACGCACTTGTAGCAGAGGATGCACTTCGAGTAATCGCGCACATAGAGGTCGTTGTCGACCTTGACCGGCTGGGCGACGGTCTGGGCCGCATCGACCGGCGGCGGGTGGTGATGGCCGGCCTCGT
>JANLYK010000288.1:0-5277 GCA_031365595.1 Chloroflexota bacterium
GTCGCGAAGCTCTTCAGGCGGAGCTTCTTGACGTTCAGGACGATCTGGGTGACGTCTTCCTTGACGCCCGGGATCGTCGAGAACTCCTGGTAGACGTCGCGGATCTGGATGCTGGTCACCGCCGCGCCGTCGAGCGACGACAGCAGGACCCGACGGAGGGCATTGCCGAGCGTCACGCCGTAGCCGGCCTGGAGGGGTCCGGCCTCGTACTTGGCGTACGTCCCGGCTTCCTCGACGGGCTCGATCTGCGGATTCTCGAGTTCGATCATGAAGTGTCAGTTACCTCGAGTAGTACTCGACCACGAGCTGCTCGTTGAGGTCGAGCGGCATCTGGTCGCGGCGGGGCAGGTCAGCGACCGTTCCCGACAGCTTGGCGGCATCGATGGACAGCCACTCCGGCGCTTGGTGCGAGCGGAGCGTCTCCTTGGCCAGCTTGAACGGCTCTCGGGCACGCTTGATCTCGCGGACCTCGATGCGATCGCCGGGCTTGACCTGGAAGGACGAGATGTTTGTGGCGACGCCGTTGACCGCGAAGTGGCCGTGCCCGACCAGCTGGCGGGCCTGGGCGCGGGACGACGCGAAGCCCATCCGGTAGACGACGTTGTCGAGCCGCAGCTCGAGCGTCCGGAGGAGGCTCTCACCGGTCACGCCGGGCCGGTTCTCGGCGGTGTCGAAGTAGTTCCGGAACTGGCGCTCGAGGACGCCGTAGACGCGGCGGACCTTCTGCTTCTCCCGGAGCTGGAGCCCGTAGTCGCCGACCTTGCGGCGCCGGACGCCGTGCTGGCCGGGGGGCGACGGACGGCGCTCGAAGGCGCACTTCTTGGTATAGCAGCGACTGCCCTTCAGGTAGAGCTTGGCGCCCTCCCGACGGCAGAGGCGGCAGACGGATGCGGTGTAGCGAGCCATGTCTTCCCTTCCCCGATCAGACTCGGCGCCGCTTGGGGGCGCGGCAGCCGTTGTGGGGGATGGGCGTGACATCGGTGATCGCGCTGACCTCGAGGCCGGCGGCCTGGAGCGAGCGGATCGCCTGTTCGCGACCGGCACCCGGTCCCTTGACGTAGACCTCGACCTGGCGCATGCCGTGCTCCATGGCCCGCTTGGCGGCGCCGTCGGCGGACAGGGCGGCCGCGTAGGGCGTGCTCTTCCGGGAGCCCTTGAAACCGGCCACGCCGGCCGAGCCCCAGCTGATCACGGCGCCGTTGAGGTCGGTGATCGTGATGATCGTGTTGTTGAACGTCGCCTGGATGTGAACCTGCCCCTGGGGCACGTTCTTCCGTTCCTTGCGACGCTGCTTCGGAGCCCGCTTGCGCTCGGCCATGTGTCTTCAGTTACCTCGGCCTACTTCTTCCGCCGCACGCCGACCGTCTTCTTCGGTCCGCGCCGCTGACGGGCGTTCGTCTTGGTTCGCTGGCCACGGGCCGGCAGGTTCCGGCGATGGCGCATCCCGCGATACGAGCCGATCTCGATCAGTCGCTTGATGTTGAGCGCCACCTCGCGGCGAAGATCGCCCTCGACCTTGTAGCGGCGGTCGATCAGCTCGCGGAGCCGGTTGACCTGCTCTTCGGTGAGGTCGCGGACCCGGGTGTCCGGGTTCACGTTCGTCTGAGTGAGGATCTTCTGGGCCGTCGGCAGCCCGATCCCGAAGATGTAGGTAAGGGCGATCTCGACGCGCTTCTCGCGCGGGATGTCGACGCTTGCGATGCGGGCCATCGATTACCCCTGCCGCTGCTTGTGCTTCGGGTTGGTGCAGATGACCATCACGGTGCCGTGGCGACGGATGACCTTGCAGTTGTCGCAGCGCGCCTTGACGGAAGCTCTGACTTTCAACGGATCCTCGACTCGTACATGTCGGACCGGCGTGAACCGGTCGCGGTTACTTCAGGCGGTAGGTGATCCGACCGCGGGTCAGGTCGTAGGGCGAGAGTTCGACCCGGACCCGGTCCCCGGGCAGGATCCGGATGAAGTTCATCCGGAGCTTGCCGCTGATGTGGGCCAGAACGCGGTGACCATTCTCCAGCTCGACGGCGAACATCGTGTTCGGAAGCGGCTCGATGACCGTTCCCTCGACTTCGATCGCATCACGCTTGGCCACAGGCTTCTGGACTTCCCTTTCTCACGATGAGTGTCGGCCCGTAGCGGGGCCGACACACGAACGCGTAGCGTATCAACATTGGCCGATTCGGGCAAATTGCCTCGCCACGGCCGGGTTCACCGGACCCGTCAGGCGATCGTCGTCAGGATTTCCGGACCGTTGTCCGTGACGACGATCGTGTTCTCGAAATGGGCGGCCAGCGAGCCATCGTGGGTGACGACCGTCCAACCATCGGGCTTGACGTCGACCTCATGGCTGCCGAGCGTCAGCATCGGCTCGATCGCCAGGCAGATGCCGGGCACGAGCTTCATGCCCCGGACCCCCGTCCGGTAGTTCGTGACCTGCGGCTCCTCGTGCATCTCGGTCCCGATCCCGTGGCCGACGAACTGGCGAACGATGCCGTAGCCGCTGGGCGTCGCCGCGTCCTCGATCGCGTTCGAGATGTCACCGATGTGGTTGCCCGGGATTGCCGCGGCAATGCCCGCCATCATGGCGAGGCGGGTCGTGTCGATGAGCCGGGCGATCTCGTCCGACGGCGTGCCGACGACGAAGGTCCGGGCACCGTCGCCGTGCCAGCCGTCGTGGATCGCGCCCGCGTCGATCGACACGACCTGGCCCTCGCGCAGGGTTCGATCGCCGGGAATGCCGTGGACGACCTCGTCGTCGATCGAGATGCACAGGCTGGCCGGGAATGGATTGCTGCGATGGCCGTAGCCCTTGAACGACGGGATCGCGCCGGCCGATCGAATATGGCGTTCGGCGAGTCGGTCGAGGTGGCCGGTCGAAACGCCCGGCTTCAGCTCGGACTCGACGAGGGCGAGGACCTCGGCGACGATTCGCCCGGCGACGCGCATCTTGTCGATCTCACGGCGCGACTTGCGGGTGACCATCAGGCCTCCGGCCCGCTCACGCTCGTCGTCTCCGGGAGGGCAGCGTCGATCGCGGTCAGGACGTGACCGCTCACTTCGTTGATGGGCTCGCGGCCGTCCACGGTCTGAAGGACGCCGGCCGTCCGGTAGTGATCGACGACCTCGAGGAGCGGCGGAATCTGCTCGCGCATGCGGGATCGGACGGTGGCCTCGTGATCGTCGGGGCGCTGGGCGAGCGGCGACCCGTCGATGTCGCAGATGCCGGCCACGATCGGCGGATTGGAGGCGAGGTTGTAGACGTGGCCGTTGGCCGTGCAGATCCGGCGATTCGCCATCCGCTTGACGAGATCCTCGGTCGGTACGTCGATGAAGATCGTGCGATCCACCCGCCGTCCCGCCTCGCCGAGGGCGACATCGAGAGCCTCTGCCTGGACGCGCGTCCGCGGAAAGCCGTCGAGGATCGCCCCGACCCGCGCGTCGTCGCGTTCTAGGCGATCGAGGAAGACCCGGACGATCGTGTCATCGGGCACGAGCTGGCCGCGGCTCATGAACCGGTCCGCCTCGCGACCGAGGGTCGTCCCGTTGGTGACGGCCGTGCGGAGCAGGTCGCCCGACGCCAGGACAGGCACGCCGAGATGGCGCGCCAGCACGGGAGCCTGGGTTCCCTTCCCCGCCCCGGGCGATCCCAGGAGCACCACAACGGTCATCGGCTGCGCGCCGCGGACGGCCGGCAGCCGGACCTGCGACCGCCGGCGTCGGGGAGCCCAACCTCGGTCCTCGGTGAGCGCGTTGCGATTGGTCGATCCGGTTGCCCGGTTCCGATCACCGAATGAAGCCTTCGTAGTTCCGCATCAGGAGCTGGGCTTCGATCTGCTTCATCGTCTCGACGATCACGCTGACCACGATCAGGAGGCCCGTGCCACCGAGGGCGATCGACGACAGCGACGGGACGAGCAGGCCGAGGAGCGTCGGCGCGGTCGCGACGATGCCCAGGAACAGGGCCCCCGCGATCGTGATCCGGGTGACGACCCGGGCGAGGTAGTCCGCGGTCGGGCGGCCCGGCCGGATGCCCGGGATGAATCCGCCGTTCTTGCGGAGCTGCTCGGCGGTGTCGTCGGGCTTGAACGTGAAGGCGGTGTAGAAGTAGGTGAAGCCCACGGTCAGCAGGAAGTACAGGCCAACGTAGGCCAGCGACGACGGGTTGAAGAACGAAACGATTCCCTGCGCGATCGCGGCGACCCAGGTGACCTCGGAGCTCGTGAAGTACGAGGCGATCTGCTGCGGGAACAGCAGGATGCTGATCGCGAAGATGATCGGGATCACGCCGGCCTGGTTGACCCGCAGCGGCAGGAACGTCTGGCCGCCCTGGTACATCCGCCGGCCGCGGACGCGGCTCGCGTACTGGATCGGGATCCGGCGCTGGCCCTCCTGGATGTAGATGATCACCGCGACCGACGCGATCGCGATCAGGATGAACCCGATCACGAGCGGCAGGTTCGGATTCGCGATCAGGCCGCCGATCGCGCTCGGGGCACGGCTCACGATGCCGGCAAAGATGATGAAGCTGATCCCGTTGCCGATCCCCTTCTCGGTGATCAGCTCACCGAGCCACATCAGGACCATGGAGCCTGCGGTCAGGGTCGCAATCTGGACGAGAGTGGCCCCGTTGGCCAGGTCGAAGCCGGACGACAGGATCCCCTGTGAGTTGAGCAGGGCGAGGAAGCCGTACGACTGGAGGAGGGCCATCGGTACGGCCAGGTAGCGGGTGTACTGGTTGATCTTGTTGCGGCCGTATTCGCCTTCGCGCTGGAGCGACTGGAGTGACGGGATCACGCCGCTCATCAGCTGCATGATGATCGAGGCGTTGATGTACGGGTTCACCCCGAGGGCCACGATCGAGAAGCTCGACAGGCCGCCGCCCGATAGCAGGTCCAGGACGCCGAAGATGGCATTGCCCTGGAGGAACTGGGTCAGCTGGGCCTGGTCGACGCCCGGCACCGGCACGTGGGCCAGGAAGCGGAACACGATCAGGATCCCGGCGACGTAGAGCAGTCGGCGCCGGATGTCCGGCGCCCGGAAGGCGTTCAGCAGCGAGTCGAACACGGGTTGCTACGCGCTCTCGTCGCCGTCGGCGACCGCGCTCTCGGCGGCGGGCTCGTCGCCGGTCACCGGCGACTCGTCGCTGGAGTCGGTGACCGCGTCGGGCGCCTCGGCCGGCTCATCGGACGCGGCCTCGTCGGATGCCTCCGCAGCGTCGGCGCTCTCGGCGACCGGGGCCGGCGCGTCGGCTGGGGCCTCGGCGACGGACTCGACGGA
>JANLYK010000318.1:0-5876 GCA_031365595.1 Chloroflexota bacterium
AAGGGCCAGACGATCGTGCCGCTCCGCCTGTACCTCTCCGGCAAGGGACGGGCCAAGCTCGAGCTCGGCCTTGCCAAGGGCAAGAACCTGTTCGACCGCCGGCGCGACATCGCCGATCGCGACGCGAAGCGCGACGTGGCCCGCGAGATGGCCGATGCGCAGCGCGGCCGCTGAGCGGTCTGTCGGACGCTCGACGTGATCCCCGCCGGTTCTTCCCCTCCGCTCCGACTCGGACCGGCCATCCGGGCCATCGATCTCCATGCTGCCGGCGAACCCGGCCGCGTGATCGTGGGCGGGGTCGAGGGGGTGCCGGTCGGCACGATGTTCGAGGCGATGACCTGGCTCCAGGCCCATCGCGACGACCTCCGGCTGCGGATGGTCCGCGAGCCGCGCGGATACCCGGCTGCGAACTGCAACCTCGTCCTGCCCTCGTCCAACCCCGAAGCGGCTGCGGGCTACGTGATCATGGAACAGGTCGAGTACCCGGGGATGAGCGGCACGAACACGATGTGCGTGGTCACCGCGCTCCTCGAGACGGGCATCCTGCCGATGACCGAGCCCGTGACCGAGCTGACGCTCGAGGCGCCGGCGGGCCTGATCCGGGTGAGAGCCGACTGCGCCGACGGCAAGGTGACGGGGGTGACCTTCCGGAACGTGCCCGCCTTCGCGACCCATCTCGATGCCGTCATCGACGTGCCTCACCTGGGCTCGGTGACCGTCGATGTCGCCTACGGCGGAATGTTCTACGTGATCGCCTCGGCCGAGGCCTTCGGGCTGCGCCTGACCCCCGACGAGGGCGCCGACATCGCCCGGATCACGGAGATGGTCAAGGCGGCCGCCAACGAGCAGCTGCCGGTCGTCCATCCGGAACAGCCCGGCTTCACCGGGATCACGATCGGCCAGCTGTCCGGCCCGGCCCACGACTCGGCCAACTCGATGCGCAATGTCGTCACGGTTTCGACCGGGGTCCTGGATTGGGAGCGCCCGGCAACGTGGACCGGTGCGATCGACCGGTCGCCATGCGGGACCGGGACATCCGCCCGGATGGCGACCCTCCACGCCAGGGGCCGACTGGCGATCGGCGAGGACTTCCGCCATGAGGGAATCCTCGGCACCGTGTTCACCGGCCGGTTGCTGGAGGAGACGCAGATCGCGGACCGAGCGGCCGTGGTGCCCCAGATCACCGGCCAGGCGTGGATCACCGGGATCGCGGACTACGTCGTCGACCCGACCGATCCGTTCCCCGACGGCTTCACGATCGGCGACATCTGGGGTTGATGAGGCTTCGCCGCAGTCGTAGCTGCCCTGAAGGCTAGACTGAACGGGCGATCCCAGCGCGGAACTCGCCGGCTCAGCCGATCGACCTCGAGGACTCCATCGTGACGATCGAGCTCCCTCCGCCGGGAAGCAAACCCCACGAGGGGATGTGGCGAGCGATTCTGGAAGGAACGGATCCAACGTACGCGCGGACGCGCGCCTGGCTGAAGCATGTTCCGGGCTCCCCGCGCTGCAAGATGTGTGCGGCACCCTTCGGCCGTCCTGGCGTGCTTGCCATGCACCTGCTCGGCCGGGACCGCTGGTCGAAGAATCCGGAGTACTGCGGACTGTGCTTTCGGGTTCTGGAGACCCACCACGGCGGGGCCGAGATCGAGTCGAGCTTCCTGTTCGCCGACGTGCGTGGCTCCACGGCCCTCGCCGAAACCATCACGCCGACGGCGTTCCGGGCCCAGCTTCAGCGGTTCTACGAAGTAGCGTCGCGCGTCCTGATCGAGCACGACGGGATCGTCGACAAGTTTGTCGGCGACGAGGTCGTGGGGATGTTCATTCCGGCCTTGACGCACGCTGAGCACGCCGCGCGAGCCATCGCAGCGGGCCAGGCCGTGCTTCGCGCGACGGGCCATGGTGATCGCGGCGGACCATGGCTGCCGATCGGAGTCGGAGTCGGCACCGGCGTCGCGTTCATCGGCTCGGTCGGGGAACCTCCGGTCACCAGCCTGACCGCTCTCGGCGACGTGGTGAACACGACTGCCCGCCTGGCTTCGAGCGCGGCGGCCGGCGAGCTCCTGGTCCTCGCGGCGAGCGCGACCGCGAGCGGCCTGGAGACGGGCGCGCTTGAGCGGCGCGATCTCGAACTGAAGGGCAAGGCCGAGAGAACGTCCGTCTTTGTCATGGCATCGGGCTGACGATGCTGGGAACGGACCCGGACCGGGCCCGTGTCGATCGTTAGCGCAGGAAGTAGCGCCGGTTCAGGGGCAGCTCGGTCACGGGCTCGATCGCAAGCGGCTCGCCGTCGAGCGTGACCCGCCCGTCGGTCGGGTCGATCTCGATCGGGGCCGTCGTCCGGTTCAGCCAGAGATCGTTCCTGGTCAAGCCGCGCGTGCGGCCGATCGGGACGACCTCACGGCCACCCACCGAGCTCCGCCGCAGCCGATCCGCGGCCTACGGCGCGGCAAACGTGACTCCGAGCCGTGGCGCGACGCCCGGAGCCGCTCCCCAGTCCGGCCGGTAGTGCGTCGGCTCGGCCCGTTCGACGGTCGAGTTGCCCTCGCCGAGCGGGCCCCATGCCGCGACCCCCGACTTCAGGACGAGTTCCGGCTTGGCCCCGAACCAGGCGGGCTTCCAGAGCACGATGTCGGCGAGCCGGCCCGGCCTCAGCGATCCGACGTGGCTTGCAAGTCCATGCGTGATCGCCGGTTCGATCGTGACCTTGGCGAGGTAGCGCAGGACCCGCTCGTTGTCGTCCTCGTCGCCGGGCGCGCCGCCCCGTTTCAGCGTGCTACCACGCCAACGTGCGAGCACGCTGGCAAGCTGAAGCGTGCGGCGGACGGATTCCATGATCCGGCCCATCCCCTGCGAATCGGAATTGATGATCCCGATCGCCCCGAGATCGTGGAGCGGGCCCTCGGCGGCCATCGTCGCCGGGTGGATCCGACCGCGGGCCAGTGCGATGTCCTCGGCAACGGCCATCGAGCCGCCGTGGTTCAGGACGATCATCGCGACGTGCTCGGCCGCGGTGTTGACCCCGAACGGGAGCGTCGGCGTCGTGGACGAACAGATGATGTTCGCCTCCCGGACCAGTCCGAGCAGATCCGGCACGTGCCCGCCGCCCGTGCCCTCGACGTGATACGCGTGAACCGTCCGGCCGGCGATGGCCGCGACCGTGTCCTCGAGCTCCGCGGTCTCGTGCAGGCCGTCGGTGTGTAGCGCGACGGCTACGCCGGCAGCGTCCGCGAAGCGGAGCGTGGCGTCGATCAGCTCGGGATCCGCGCCGTAGTCCTCGTGGATCTTGAAGCCGACGGCGCCCGCCTCCACGAGCGCCTCGAAGTCGGGCCCGGCGACGGATCGGGCACAAGCCTGGATGCCGACGTTGAGCGGCCACTCCGTGAGCGCCGCGAGCGTTCGCTCCATCGCCCACGGCGGCTCCTCGAACCCGGCAGTGATCAGCGTCGTGACGCCCCCGGACAGGGCGGCCGGCATCAGCTCTCGGCTGATCAGGTGGACGTGGCTGTCCACCGCACCTGGCGTCGCGATCAGGCCGTAGGCCATGATCGGCGCCGTATGCGGCCCGATCTCGAGCTCGATCCCGTCGCTGATCGCCGGGTTCCCGGCCCGACCAACGCCCACGATCCGGCCGTCCTTGATCCCGATGTCGGCCTTGACGATCCCGATCGTCGGATCCATCACGAGGGCGCCCGCGACGACGGCGTCGAGCTCCGAGTCCGACGCCCGGCCCGTCTGGGTCATCCGCGGCCGGAGCGTCTTGGCGTAGCCCCAGATCGGCTCGTCGCCGGGCGCCTGGCGATCGGCCTCGACTCGCACCCAGAGGTCCGTATCGGCGAGGCGGACGCGGTCGCCGGCGGTCGGGCCGTAGCGGGCGAGCCGTTCGTCGGGATCGAGGGGGCGGCTCACCGGCCGTCGCCCGGGGCGTCGCCGCCAGAGCCCGCATAGCGCACGAGGGCGATCGTCCTGGTCTCGCCGGGCGCCCAGGACTCGGACATTCCGGCCGGCAGGTCGAGCCGGAACCCGGCGGCTGCAGCTCGATCGAACTCGAGCCGGGCGTTGACCCGCTCGAACGGATAGTGCGACGAGACCCGGATCGAGCGCCGGGACGAGCTCCGGACTGTCAACGAGCGCCGCTCGCGGTCGTCCGGGAGCAGGTCCGACCGGCCCGGGCCCGCGATCGTCGCTCCCGGGCCAGCGACGGACGCCGGGGCTCCGGCCCCGACCGGATCGACGAGAACGACGAGCCTCGTGCCGTCGCCCATCAGGACCTCGAGCCGGACCTCGTCCACGAGCTCGCGAACGCCGTCCATCACATCCGCCGGCGCGACGGCGCCCATCCCGGCCGCCTCCATCTCCGCCAGGGACCGACCCGCCCGCGCCGCCTCCAGAAGAGTGTCGCAGATGATGGCCACGGCCTCGGGCGCGTTGAGTGCCAGGCCGGCCGCTCGATGGCGACGGGCCAGCTCGGCCGCCGAGAAGATGATCAGGCGCTCCTCTTCCCAGGCCGTCAGTCGCATACCGGCCATCGTAACGAACGGCCCTCGGGGAACGCGGTCCGGTGCGGCCACGAAGCTCCGGCGATCTGAACGGAAGTTGCAATGGATCCTCGCGGTCGCGAGGCACGCATCGACGGGCGCTTCGGGCACGGTCCACCGACACGGGCAGCCGCCGCTGAACTCCTTGGCTCCGACGCTCGACCCCTATAGGTGTCTCCATGCGTCGCTCCATCGCCTTCGCGGCCTCGTTCGTGCTGGCCTTCAGCGTGGTCGCCGCCGGCTTCCTCGGCTCGGCCCCTGCAGCGGCAGCCGCGACGATCGCACCCACCACGACCTGCAGTAACGGCGTAGACAACACGCCCGGACTCGGCCTGATCTGCGAGGTCACGGTCGTCAACACGATCACCGCGAGCGGCGGCTCGGCACGCGTCACCGTCCGCGAATGTCACGGGGCCGCGGGCGACCCCGAGGCGGCGTGCACGAACGTGACCACGCATCTGACCAGCCCCGTGACGGCCGTGACCCAGTGCAATGACGCGACCAACGGCGGCGGGGCCACGCTCCGCTGCAGCGTCACGG
This sequence comes from Chloroflexota bacterium, assembly GCA_031365595.1. GTDB lineage: Bacteria > Chloroflexota > Limnocylindria > Limnocylindrales > CSP1-4 > CF-46. The sequence continues at coordinate 5,079 of JANLYK010000318.1, forward strand.
TGACGACCAACTTCGTGGGCGTGAGCCCCGGCTCCTCATCGGCCACCGTGAACCAGTGCGTCGGTTCGGGCGGCGGGATCTCGACGGGCTGCGATCCGTTCCCGGCCACGACGACCGGGGCAACGATCACCCAGTGCAACGACTCCGCCAACGGCGGCACGCTCGTCGGGCTGACCTGCACGGCGACCGGCGACACCTCCTCGGCCAACCCCGTCCTGATCAACCAGTGCAACGGCTCCACGAACGGCGGAGGCGCGCTCGTGATCTGCTCCGCCAACCTCGTCAACAACGCGGTTGCGGCGACTCCGACCCCTGCGCCGACCGCGCCGACCACGGGGTCGGTGCGGCCCAACGTGACCACTCCCCCGACCGACACGCTGGCTGTCGCTGGGAGCACCCACGTCGATGGCGTTGCCACGACCGTCGTCGCGATCCTGCTGGTCGTCGCGATTGCCGTCCTGGTCGCCCTCCCTCGCCGCGACATCCGGGTTCGTCGGCGCTGATCGGCGCCGCGGCACGTCAGCGCGCTGCGACGAAGGGCGCGTTGGGCGAGGCCGATTTCCGGACCGGGCCGGTCGCGCCGAGCGGCACCCGTCCGGCTCGGGCGAAGAGGGCGACGCCAACCGCCGAGATCGCGGCGCACAGCAGAAGCCCGATCGTCACGTCCACGACCCCAAGCTGGAGCAGGGAGCTCATCAGGAACGCGGCGGCGATTCCGCGGGCGCCCGTCAGCGCGTTCCAACCGGCCATCGCCGCAGCCCGCGAGGCGAGTGGCGTCTGGTCGCTGACGGCGGCCGC
>JANLYK010000446.1:0-8772 GCA_031365595.1 Chloroflexota bacterium
CTGCCGCTCTGGCGCCGGCGTCCTCGGCCAGCAACGGCTCGGGCGCGGCCGCCCCGTCGGCCGCGCCCGCCGCGCCGGCACCCGCCACGGGCGCACCTGCGCCCGCGTCGGCCTCCTCGTCCGCACCTGCCGCCCCGTCGGCCGCCCCCGCGGCAGCGGCATCGGCCGCGCCGGGCATCGACTTCCCGGCCGGCGCCGACGAGGTCCTCGTCCCGATGACCCAGATGCGCAAGGGCATCGCGGCCCAGATGACCCGGGCCCTCCAGGCGCCCCACGCCTACGTCCAGATGGAGGTCGACGTCACCCGGCTCGTCGCCTTCCGCGAGAAGAACAGGAAGGCCTACCAGGCGAAGGAGGGGATCGGCCTGAGCTTCGTCCCGTTCGTCGTCAAGGCGTCGGCGGCGGCGCTCAAGAAGACGCCGACCTTCAACGCCCACTGGACCGAGCAGGGCCTGATGGCCAAGCGCCGGGTCAACATCGGCGTGGCCGTCGCGGTCGATGACGGGCTGATCGTGCCGGTCGTGCGCGATGCCGACCAGCTCTCGATCCATGGCCTGAACGTCGCGATCGCCGACGTGGCGAACCGGGCTAAGGCAAACAAGCTCCGCCTCGACGACTTCGGCGGTGGCACGTTCACCGTCGACAACACGGGCTATCTCGGGACGAACCTCGTGATGCCGATCCTGAACGTGCCGGAGGTCGGGATCGTCACGATGGAGGCGATCACGAAGCGCCCGGTCGTCGTCTCGACCCCGGACGGCGACGTCATCGCGATTCGGCCGATCATGAACATGGTCCTCGCGGTCGACCACCGGGCCAATGACGGCGCCGGTGGGGCCGCCCTTCTGCGCGATATCAAGGCCTGGCTCGAGAGCGTCGGACCCGACACGGCGATCTACTGAGCGCGCTGCGGGTCGTCGTCACCGGCGGCGGCGGGTTCGTCGGACGCGCGGTCGTCCGCGTCCTCCGTGAGCGCGGGGACACGGTGGTCGCCCTCGTCCGCGAGGCACGCAGCACTCTGTATCTCGCCGAGCTCGGCGCCGAGATGGTCCAGGACGACCAGTCGGACGTCGGGCGCCTGACCGAGGCCCTGCACGGGGCCGACGCCGTGATCCACGCCGCCGGCAGCTACCGGATCGGGATTCCGGCGTCCGAGCGCGGCGCGATGTGGGACGCGAACGTCGGCACCGCGACTCGCCTCTTTGATGCAGCCGAGGCGGCCGGCACGCCCCGGATCCTCTACGTCTCGACCGTCAACGTGTTCGGCGACACGCACAGCAAGACCGTCGACGAGACCTACCGACGCGACCTGACCGACGGATTCCTGAGCTGGTACGACGAGACCAAGTACGGCGCCCACGAGCTCGCCGAACAGCGGATCGCCGGCGGCGCCCCGATCGTGATCGTCATGCCGAGCCAGGTCTACGGGCCCGGTGACCATTCCGGGTTCGGTGAGCAGCTCCAAGCGGCCCATGCCGGGACCCTCCGCTACCGGGCCGTCGATGACATCCGGATCGGCCTCGTCCACGTCGACGATCTCGCCGCCGGGATCGTCGCAGCGCTCGACCAGGGAGTGGCCGGCCAGGCGTACGTCCTGAGCGGTCCACCCGCGACCCTGGCCGACGCGATCGCGATCGCCGCCCGGATCGGCGGTCATCGATCGCCTCGCCTCCGGATCCCGAATGGCGTTCTGCGAGCCCTGGCTCCGATCGGCAGCCTCGTCGGCCAGCCGAACCTCGCCGAGGTCGTGTCGGCATCGGCCGGCGTGACCTATCTCGCGTCGTCGCGGAAGGCCGAACAGGAGCTCGATTTTCGCCCGCGAGACATCGAGACCGGCCTGCGCGACGCGTTCGGCGCCGCCTGACTAGACTCACGACGATGGCACGCGAGCTCCCGATGTTCACTCCTCCTGGCGCCGACGCCGGAATGTCTGCCCACCACGGCTCGGCTGCGCCCGAGACGATCGCGATGGCCGGATCGGTGCCCCCGCTCCGGCGCCATCCCGAGTGGATCAAGTCGCGCCTGCCGTCGGGCGAGAACTACCACGACCTCAAGGGCCTGCTCCGCGGGCTGAACCTCAACACGGTCTGCGAAGAGGCCCACTGCCCGAACATCGGGGAGTGCTGGGACCAGCGCACCGCGACGATCATGATCCTCGGCGACACCTGCACACGGGCCTGCGGGTTCTGCGCGGTGAAGACCGGCCGGCCGACCTGGTTCGACGACGACGAGCCGCGGCGGGTCGCCCAGGCGGTCGGCGCGATGCGCCTCGAGCACGTCGTCGTGACGTCGGTCGCCCGCGATGACCTCCCCGATGGCGGCTCGCGGATCTTCGCCGAGACGATCCTGGCGATGCGCGACACGAGCCCCGGAATGGGGATCGAGGTCCTGATCCCGGACTTCGACGGGTCGGACGACCGTCTCCGGACCGTGATGGACGCCCGGCCCGACATCCTCAACCACAACCTCGAGACGGTGAAGCGCCTCCAGAAGCCGGTTCGCAAGCGGGCCCGCTGGGATCGGAGCCTTTACGTCCTGCGTCGGGCGAAGGAGATGGCGGTCGAGATCGGCTACCCGGTCCATACGAAGAGCTCGCTGATGGTGGGTCTGGGCGAGACTCGCCCCGAGCTGACCGAGGCGTTCGAGGCTCTCCGCGAGGCCGACGTCGACATCCTGACGGTGGGCCAGTACCTGCGCCCGAGCGAGCAGCACCTGCCCCTCGAGCGCTACTACCACCCCGACGAGTTCGCCGACATGAAGCGCGAAGCGCTCGCCCTCGGGTTCAAGCACGTCGAGTCGGCGCCGCTCGTCCGCTCGAGCTACCACGCCCGCGACCAGGTGCCGGGCGCCGAGCTCAAGTCCCTCCGCCGGCGAGCCGCGACTCTCGACGCCGACGGCCGGGTCGTTCCCGCCGCCAGCTGAGCCGAGCCGGGCCACCTCGCGCCGGTGCTGGCGCTTGATCAAAGTTCGTTGATCAGTTCGGTCGGCATCGTGCGTGCGCGTCGCGCCAAATGGACTCACCGGCGCCGTCCACGAGGAGCTGCCGCGCTCACTCGCCTGGAATGTAATCAACGCTGCTGATTGGCTGGCCGCCGACCGCCCGATCGTGGCGGTCCGGATTGACCGATGGTCCATTCGGTCGATGCCGCGCGTGACCTGAGCGCGCTATCCTCGGGCTGATGGTCCGAACCCTGTCGCGCAAGATCCCGCTCGCCGAGCTGCACTGCCATCTCGGCGGCGCGGTCACGCCGGCGATCATGTGGAGCATCGCCCATGCCCAGGGGATCAAGCTCCCGACTCGCGACTACTGGGAGTTCCGGGACACGATCACGGTGTCGGAGAAGCGCAATCGGAGCTTCGACGGCTATCTGCAGCTCTTCCACTGGACGGAACTGATCCAGTCGAGCCCGATCGCGGTCGAGCGGGCGGTCTACGAGGTCGTCGGCGGGGCGTACCGAAAGAACAACGTGACCACGACCGAGCTCCGCTTCAATCCGATGAAGCGCAACCGCGGCGGCGAGCAGGACCTCGACCACATCATCGCAGCGGCGACGCGCGGGATGGACCGGGCGAGCCTCGAGTACCCGGTCAAGCCGGGCCTGATCTTCTGCCTCGACCGCGCCTTCCCCTTCGAGCTCAACGAGATCATCGTCGAGAAGGCGATCACGTGGCGCGATCGCGGCGTCGTTGGGATCGACATCGCGGGCCCGGAGAGCGCGACCTTCCGCGTCGCCGACTATCGCCGCCTCTTCCGGCGAGCCCGCCAGTTCGGGCTCGGGCTGACCGTCCACACCGGAGAGGCGGGGCCGATTGATGAGGTCGCTCGGGTCGTCGAGCTGCTCGAGCCCGACCGGATCGGCCACGGCGTGAAGGCGGCCTACGACCCGCGGGCAATGGCGATGATCCGGGAGCGCGGGATCGTCCTGGAGATCTGCCCGAGCTCCAACCTGAACACGCGTGTGGTCTCGGGCTGGGACGAGTTCCGCTGGATCTTCGACCAGTTCCGACGGAACGAGGTCCGCTTCACGATCAACACCGATGGCCCCGAGATGCTCAAGACCTACATCCGCGACGAGATGGCGTCGCTCGGGCGCTACGGGATCCTGAGCGTCGAGGACCAGGAGCAGGCGGCAGCCACGTCACTCGCCGCGTCGTTCGTCCCGAACGTCTCCGACGTTCCGCCTCCCCGCCTGGAGCCGGCGACCCGGGTCGCGGTGGAGCGCGAAGAGGCGTAGGAGCCCGTCCGCGGCCGCTGTAACGAACCGGTCCCGTCGGCGTCCTTCAAGGTGGACCACGGTCGCCCGCTGTCGGTAGCCGGTCCGTCGAAGGAGGGACGCCATGTCCAGCCGCCCGATCCGCCGTCGCGCACGGCTTCTCCTCGTTTCTGCGGCTTTGGTGGCCGCACTCGCGATCCCGTCTGCCGCCCTGGCCGACACGACCGCTCCCCCGACGATCTTCCCGGCCGAGAGCCGCGGCGCGACGATCGAACTGTCCGGCGGGTCGGTTGTCGGCCGGGTCGTGGTCAACACCCACGTCGCGTTCACCTGCGACCCGTTCCTCGTCTATGACTGGGAGACCGGCACCGAGGTCGAGGTCACGTCCGGCTCGCTCGAGTTCGGCGCCGTCACGATCATCCAGGCGTCCGGTCGCACGATCAACTCCGGGGAAGGCCAGTTCTACGGCGGCACCGTCGTCTGCGACCGCAGCACGGTCAACGAGCGCGATGTCGCGGTGGTTGCGACCGTCGTGCCGTGGAAGCCAGGGTCCGCCGTCGCCGGCGCTCGGGTCCACATCGCGAGTCCGGATTACAACGACAGCGACTACGCCAGCACCGGGGCAGTCACGATCAAGCTCGGCAAGTAGGTCGTCATGGACGAACGCGCCGCGGGATTCAGTCCCCGGCGCGTTCGGCGATCCGGTACGAGCAGCAGCGGTCGCCGCTCGCGATGTGCGTTTCCCGGACGACGTCGGCGCCGAGGACCTCCCGGAAGAGGTCCAGCTCGGCATCGCAGGCCGCACGCTCGCCACGAGCGACGTCGAAGATGGCGCAGTTGTGCTCGCGCAGCCGGATCGCGCCGTCCGCGTCGATCAGCGCATCGGCGAGATAGCCCTGCTCGTCCTGGATCACGGCCAGCGCGCGAACTCGATCGACCAGCGGAGCCCCCGCCCCGATCCGATCCTCGATCTCCCGGCGAACCCGATCGCCGATCTGGCGCCGCCGGGCCTGGAACACCTGCTCGACGAGCTGATCGCCGCCAACCGCGCCGATCGCCGCCAGCAGCGCGGTCGCCAGCCCGTCGTAGTTCGACGGGAAGAGCTCCTGGGCGTCGGCCGTGACGTCGTACACGTGGCGCGGCCGGCCGACGCCATGGCGCACGGTCTGACGGCTGACGAAGTTGGTCGCCTCGAGCGCCCGGAGCTGCTGGAGGACGCCGGTCCGGCTCGCCCCGATCGCGGCCGCGAGCTGGTCCGGCGAGGCGGGCCCCGACTGGCGGAGTCGGACGAGGATCTCGTTGCGCAGGACGCGCGGCGACGCGGGCGATGTCGCGGGTGCGCCTGGCTGCACGGTCACGGCGGCGGCGCGCTCGAGAGCCGGTTCCATGTCCGGAAGGCTAGCACCGGGTCCTTTCCGGCGCGTCGAGCGGGCCCGGTGCTACGCTCGGTCGCATGGATCTCGACCTCTCCTCTGAACACACCTTGCTCCGATCGACCATCCGAGACTACATGGAGACCGAGGTCGCGCCGGTCGTCGACGAGCACGAGAAGGCCCACCGCTTCCCGGTCGACATCGTCCGCCACCTCGGTGAGATGGGCTGGCTCGGCATTCCCGTCCCCGAGGCGGACGGTGGGGCCGGCATGGACACGCTCGCCTACGCGATCGCGGTCGAGGAGATCAGCCGCGTTTGGGGCTCACTCGGGATCATCGTGGCGGCCCACACGTCGCTCGGCTGCGGCCCTCTGATGATCGCCGGCACGCCCGACCAGAAGGAGCGCTTCCTCCGCCCGATGGCCTCGGGCGCCGTGATCGGGGCGTACGGCCTGACCGAGCCCGGTGCCGGCTCCGACGCCGGTGGCACCCGGACGACCGCCCGCCACGAGGACGGGCCCGATGGCGGCACCTGGGTGATCGACGGCGGCAAACGCTTCATCACCAATGCCGGCCAGGCCGGGACCTACATCCTGACTGCCCGGACCGGCGACAAGCCGTCGGGCGACGCCGAGATCAGCGCCTTCATCCTCAGCGCCGACACGCCGGGCTTCTCGGTCGGCCGGCTCGAGGACAAGATGGGCCTCCACGCCAGCGCGACCGGCGAGCTGATCTTCGACGGTTGTCGGATCCCGGCCGCGAACCTCCTCGGGACCAAGGGCGACGGCTTCCGGACATTCCTGAAGGTCCTCGACGGCGGTCGGATCTCGATCGCGGCGATGGCCCTCGGCCTCGCCCAGGGCGCCTACGAGGCGGCCGCCGCCTATTCGAAGGAGCGCCGCCAGTTCGGACGGGCGATCGGCACGTTCCAGGGCGTCGCCTTCCTGATCGCCGACATGGCCACCGAGATCGAGGCCGCCCGCGCCCTCGTTTACCGGGCCGCCTGGCTCAAGGACCAGCATCGCGCCTACACGGTGGCCGGCGCCCAGGCGAAGCTCTTCGCGTCGGAGGTCAGCAGCCGCGTCACGAACGCCGCGATCCAGGTCCACGGCGGCTACGGCTACGTCGAGGAGTACAAGGTCGAGCGCTTCCTGCGCGACGCCAAGCTGACTGAGATCGGGGAGGGGACGAGCCAGGTCCAGCGGCTCGTGATCGCTCGCAAGTTGCTGGACCTGCGCGTCGAGTAGGACCTCACCAGGGCTGATCAGCGTGGCTGATCGTTTCGGTCTTCGCTGCGCATGGCCCTCGATCGACTCGCCCGCGGAACGTTGGTTCCGCGACCGTGTCATGCACGCAGGCTCCCGAGCCGATCAGCCGGCCTGATCGGCTCGGCGCCCAACCGGTCGGATCGGGGCTAGCCGACCTGAACGAGGCGGACCATCAGGCGCTGATCGCTCCGCGCCCCGACGCACGTTTGGAGGGTCATGCTTGGGCGGCTCTGGGCAGCCCACGCCCACGACGCAGCGGTCGTTGGCTTGACGACCCGCCACCAGATCACCGCGTAGGTGTGGACGCGACCCGCGCCGTCGGCGTAGATCACCTTCATGCCCTTCTTCAGGCGGCCGCTGACGTACGCGTCGTGGAGAGGCTTGAAGACGCTGTAGGCGTGGCCCATCAGGTACACGTTGTTCCGGCCGGCGCAGCCCCAACGGTAGAGGTAGTTGTCGGGCGGGTGTGTCCGCGAACACGGAAAGGCGCTGACCGACCGATTGATCCCGAGCGATGGGATCCAGACCCGGTTCTTGCCGCGGTACGACGGACTCGTCGCCGCGCCGGGCGAGGTGAGCTTCGTCGTCGCATGACTGGTCGAGGCGGCGACCGCCTTCGTCGCCGTGCTCGTCGATCGGGCCGGGCTCGCCGGCTGAACCGATGGGCCGCCGGGCGCGGGAGCCGTCCGGACCCGGGCCGCGTTGGCGCCCGCTGCGATCGCATCACGTGATGCGTCGGTGATCGCGGACGGCGGAACCGCTCGGCCCGCGGTCTGGACCGGCGCCGCGGCCGAGGCGGCCGACCCCGCGTCCGCTGCTCCAGGTCCGCTCGCCGGCGCCAGCGACCGGGCCAGGGCGAGGCCCGTGATCTCGCCGACGAGGACGGCAGCCAGGAGGATCGGAAGCAGCAGGCGGCGAGGCCGGGAGCGTCGGGAAGCCATGTCCCGAGCATCGCGACCGCCGACGCGAACTCGCGTGGCCCGGTGGTCCCGTGGACCGTGGGACGATGGTGCCTGCTCGGTCTACGTCCGGTCCAGTCCGGTCCGGAAGGGTGCGGAGCGGGTTGGTCGGCGTCAGCCGCCGGTGCCGGCGGCCTCGCCGATCGCGGCCCGGACGGCGTCGCGGAACGCCGTTCCCCAGGGGCCCTGACCGGCAACGACATAGGGCGACTGGTCGATCGACTCGAAGGTCTCCTGATCAGTCACGAACGACGCCGCGCAGGTGTCGATCGTCGCCCGCAGGCGCTCGAACGTCACCCGGTTGCGGAAGATGTAGATCCGGATCCGGACCGGGGTCGCTTGATCGAGCCCGCTGCCGTCGAACCCGATCGCGGTCCGGGCGATGTCGATGTCATTACAGCCGGCGTCGCCCGAGATGATCCGGTCGACACGTATTCCGTGCTGCGTGAAGACGCCGGCGATCCCCGGAAAGTCGGCGGCCGTCGGTGCGGGCGAGGTCCGGGAGATCGTGCTGCACGAAGCGACCATCGCCGCGACGAGCAGAACGGCGGTGACTCGGACGAACGGACGGGCGGATTGGGCGGATGGGATCATGTCGCCCGAGCCTACCCTGCGCGACCGCAGCCTGCCGGCGGCCTGTTCTCGTCGTAGCCTGCGGGCCGGCGCGGCGATGGTCTTGGGACGACACGCACCAGGCCCACGGGCAGTTGCTGGACAACGTGCCAGCTGCCCGCGGCGAATTCGCCAGCAGCCCGAAGTTGACCGATCGTCTACCCATGGCGCGGGTCAATGCCGTTCCGGGCGGGCGCCTGAACGAACGGCATCATGCCGAGATCGACGTTGCTGTTTTCGCTGGCCAGGGAATACCCGTGGGGCGGGTGCGAGACTAGCGTTCGCGAGCTCGCCGTTTGGCGTCACGCAGACGCGCTAGCGTGTCGCCGTCGCCGGCCTCGACCGG
>JANLYK010000354.1:0-8162 GCA_031365595.1 Chloroflexota bacterium
CCGGGCCGGGGCCGGTCACCGATGCGCGCCTCGCGTGTGCCCTACTCCGAGCCGGTGTACCCCGGTCGGATCGGGAGCGAAGGTGATCCGGCATGCGTGATCGACCGTCCGGTGGATTGCGTCGCTCGGGTCGAGGCCGGCGACGAGGCTCGCTGTCGCAGGCCGGGCGAGCAGGAGCCTCATCGGGGGTCGGAAGGCGCGTGACCATCGGGGGACCGTAGCCGGGGCTCGGGCGCGCAGTCGTGGCACCATTCGGCGATGCCCGACCAGCCGGAATCAGCCGACCACGCCCGAGTCGCGTCCGAGCCCGCCAATTCGACCGAGCGGGACCCCGAGCCCGAGCCGCGGAGCGTCGGCGAACGGGTCGGTGACCGCGTGGCGTCGGTCCTGGGCGATGCGGCCGACGTGGTGGAGAGCGCCGCGTCGGCTGTCGGGAACGTGGTGGAGGCAACCGTCCGCCGGTTCGACGAACGACCGGGCGCCCGGGTCCGGCGCGTCCGCCGCCAGGGCAAGGAGCCGCTGGCGTACCTCTACGAGCTTCACCCCGATGCCCGGAACCGGACGCCGCGCGAACTCGGCGTCCAGACGATCGACGTGTCCGAGATCGCGGGAACCGCGGTCGGCGGTGGCCAGCGCGGCGGCGACTTCCTGCCGCTCAAGCCGTTCCGAACCCCGAACTGGGCGGGTCGCTGGCAGCGCCTCGGGCATGCCTCGGACAGCCTCGCGACCCTGCCCCCGATCGACGTCCTCCGCTACGACGACACGGTCTGGGTCCTCGACGGCCACAACCGCGTCGGGATGGCTCTGTACGGCGGCCAGGCCTCGATCGATACCGACGTCACCGAGCTGATCGACCCGGCCGGGCCCCGAACGGATCCGGCCGAGTCCTTCGCATCGCTCGTCGAGGACAGCCGTGAACTGCGTGCCGCGGTCAGCCGCACCACACCGAAGCCCGGATGATCAACCGGCTCTCGGTCGTCTGGCCGGACCCACGGGTGTTCGCCGGTCGCGACGGGCGGCCGATCCGGTTCCTCGTCGGGTCAGATGAACCCGAGCCCGCACTTCGCCACGCGGTGAACCGCACTGAGCTGGGCCACCTCGACGGGGTCATCGGGTGCGGCGACCTCGAGCCGGACTGGCTGCTGTTCCTCGCCGACGCGTTCAACACGCCCCTTGTCTATGTCCGAGGGAACCACGATCGGGGCGGCGACTGGAAGGCGCGACCGCTGCTCGTCCCCGCGTGGCTCGAGGCGGGCACGATCGAGCGGCTGGCCGGGATCCCCGTCGTCGGGCTCGAATGGCCGGGCGTGGACGCACCCGGCAATCGACGCCGGCCGTGGCTCGCCTGGCGCCAGACGATCAGCACGACCCGCAGGTTGATCCTGGCGCGGCTGTGGCGCCGGCCGGTCATCGTGATCAGCCACGTCCCGCCGGCCGGCGTGGGCGACTGCCCGACCGACGCTTATCACGTCGGCTTTCCGGCCTACCGCTGGCTCCTGGATCGGCTCGCGCCGCCGATCTGGCTCCACGGCCACACGAACATCGCGTCGGTCAGCAGCCTGGTGGAACGATCGGGTCGGTCGGTCGTGGCCAACGCGACGGGCGCCATGATCGTCGAGCTGACGGCGCCGCCCGCCTAGGTATCGGTCGCGACGAGGTGGCCAGGCTTTCCCGTTTCGATTCGTGCGAGGGAACCGAGGATCCTCTCGATCACCTGGACCGTCGACGCCGCCGGCATGTCGATCCGGATCGTCGCGGCCTCGGTCAGCATCGAGTTGTAGTCCCCGGCCGAGCCCGCCAACGCGCGCATGTCCGTCCGAACCAGCACGATCCATTTCTTCAAGCCGAAGGCGTAGCCGACTTCCCAGCACGTGCCGGAGTCGGGGTCCGGGCCGTCCATGATCGCCACCAGCCCATCGGCCCAGTCGATCCCACCGACGTCGGCCGCGAAGATGCCAGCCGCGTCCTTGCCGGGTTCCTGTTCCTGCGGCAGGAACACCTGGTGGCCGGCTGCGCGGAGGGCGGCGGTGACGTCGGCGTTCCAGGTGCGCTCGGGCGTCGTGAACAGCGGACCGGCGAAGTAGAGCTTCATGGCCGCGAGTATCGCGGAGTGCAGCCGACCGCGCCGCCCGCGCCGCGTCAGTCGCCGGCGGGCTCGCCGGCGGTGTCGGCAGGCTGGGCGGGATCGGGCGCGAAAGCGAGGTACTCGCCGCGCAGCAGCTCCGACAGGCGGCGCGCGCTGGCCCACGCCTCGGAGCCCATCTCGGTCTCTCCCTGGAGAACCCGGGCGGCTTCCCAGGCGAGCCGGAGGTCCTCTCGGCTCGCGGTCCGGATCGCCTCGTCGTAGCGGGCGCTCAGGCCGCGCGCAATGACCTCGGCATGCTCGGGGTTGCCGCTGCCGCGAGCCAGCTCCTCCTCGGCCGCGAGCCAGTCGCCGGCGATCTGCTCGATCGAGTCGGGGGCAGGGTCGGCCTGCAGGTCCGTGTCGGGGAGGGTGTCCACGGGATCAACGGTAGTCGATTCGCGCTCCGAGCGGCTCCACCCGCCGCGATCCCGCGAACCGCCTGATCAGCCCTTGCGCTCGAGGATCGGGCGGGCCTTGTCGGGATCGTCCACGACAAAGGCGAACATCGCCCGATCGCCCCACCGGCCGAGGAAAAGATGTCCGTAGATGTTGACGCCGGCGTCGGCCAGGGCGCGCGACAGGCGGGCCATGCCGCCCGGCCGGTCGTCGACCTCGGTCAGGATCGATTCGCCCTCGATGAACGTGTAGCCGCCGGCCACGAGGACCGCCCGCGCCGCGTCGTCATCGGCCGTGGTCATGATGATGTGGCCGGTGTCGCCGATGCCGCCACCGCCGATCGCACGGAGATCGATGCCGCGTTCGGCCAGCGCCTCGGCGAGCGTCGCCAGGCCGCCGGGCTCGTTCTTCAGCTCGACGACGAACTGGTTGGCCATGGGGACCTCCGGCGGAACGGGACTGGGTGACCGATTCTAGCCGCAGCGCCCACCGACCGGGAGGCGTGATACGTTCGCGACGTGAGCCCATCCTCGACCTCGGCCGGCGCCCCGGCGCCGATCGTCGCGACCGCCGCCGACCTGCCGCCCGCCGTTGCCGCCGCGCTCGAGTCGCCGGCCGACCCGAGCCTCGGCGTCGTCGAGTCCGGCGGCGTCCCGCATGCGATCCGGACGTGGGGCGACGCCGAGGCCGCGCCGGTCCTCCTGATCCACGGCGTGACGGCGTCGAGCCGGATCTGGTGGCGGATCGGGCCGGCCCTCGCGGCGGGGCTGGGACGACGAGTCGTGGCCGTCGACCAGGCCGGACACGGCGCCACCGGGCACTGGACGGGCCATGACAGGTTCGCCGACAACGCCGCGGATCTCGCCGCCTTCATCGTGGCGGCCGGCCTTGCCCGGCCCGACCTCCGCGTCGTCGGTCACAGCTGGGGCGGGATGACCGCGGCGGCGCTGCCCGCGGCCGGGATCCGGCCCGAGGTTCTCGTGCTCCTCGATCCGCCGGCCATTCCGGCGGCGGCGATCGCGACCATGCTGAACGATCCGATCGAGCGTCACTACGACGACCTGGCCGAAGCGCAGGCAGCGCTCGGCGGCCTCCACCCGACCTGGCCGCACGGCGACGTCCTGGCGAAGGCGGAGGCGCTCACTCAGTTCGACGACCCGGCCGTCCGCGCGATCCTGACCCGGAACGGCGACTGGGACGGTGGCCTGGCGGCGCTGGCCGATCCCGCGGCGGCGGAGGTTCTCGTGCGGATCGTGCGTGGCGATCCGGAGGCGGGTGGACTGATCCCGGACGAGATGGCGGCTCGGCTCGCGGCGCGGGTCGGAGGCGACAACGTCCTGACGATCCCGGGCGGCAGTCACGCCCCGATGCGAACGCTGCCCGAGGCGACGACACTCGCCCTGCTCCGGGCGCTCACGCCGGACTAACGGCTCTCCGGATCGCGAGGGCTCGGTCGTAGACGGCCGCGTATCGCGGCGCGGAGTCATTCGCCCACTCGAAGTCGACGGCCATCCCGCCCATGGTGGCCGGCCCAGGCCTGGCCCCGGCCGCCCAGAGACTTCGGGCGTCGCCGACCCGGGTTAGGGGAGTTCGCCTGCGCGCGTCGGGTCAACCCGCACTCGCAGCCGCGTCACCGTGGCCCCGGCAACTAACGTCCGCGCCGACCCCACCGTCTTCCAGGTCGAATCCGCCACAGAGTACGCCTTCAACTCGACGAGGTACCCGGAAGCCCCAACCCCCTCGATCGTACATTCCCCGGATTCGTCCGTACCCACCGCGAGATTTCCCCGCCAGGCGGCAGGGACGTCAGGGGTCAGGACGCAGTCGAGGGAGGGAACTGGTCGGCCGACGGAATCTACCGCTGCGACAACCAGCGTTCCTCGCGGCCCCTCCCAATGCCCGATCCCATCCGCGGTGACCGTCAGCCAATCCGGGTCACCGAAGTGCGCCGACACCAAGGCTGGCGCACTGGCATCTGCGCTCGATATTCCGAAGGCGACCCGATTGTTGGGGACGTCAACACCCACACGATCGAACCACGCGTTCAGCGATCGAAGGAAACCCGTATCGGCGGCGATCGAACGTTGCCATGTCTCGAGGTCGCGGAGGCGCCACCTGACTTGCACTACTTTCACGCGAGCCTGAGGATTGAGTGCCCGGGCAAGCGCCGTCTCGTGATCGGTCATGTTGCCTGTGAATTGCGCCACGATGAGCCCACTAGCCTGATCCATGAACGCCCCACCCCAGTCATCAGGGTGAGCTTGGCCGTAGCGCTCCACGGCCGTCGCGACCTCGGCCGCCACGCGTGCGCGCGCATCGAGATCCTGGATCTCCACTTCCGTAAGGGGTATCCCATAGAGCCGGACGCCAGCTTCTGAGGCGGGGTCGCTCGCAACCTCCGAGATCCACGCGGCATCGGACCTGAGTCCGTGAGTCGTTCGGAACCGGACAGCATCGGCATAACCGGGGGGCTCCGATGGTCGCGAATTTGGATGTGAGCCAGATGGCGCAACATCGGACGCGCACCCACCCAATGACACGAAGAGGCCGACCACGAAGAGTGCACGGATCAAGGAACGAATAGACCAACACATAGACATCCAAGGCCACCGACGCGGCGGCGTCAGCCGCGACGAATGGCCAGACCTCGGTCGTACAGAGCGGCGTAGCGCGGCGCGGAGTCGTTCGCCCACTCGAAGTCGACGGCCATCCCGCGCGCGACGAGCTCGTCCCACGCGGGCCTGCCGGCTGCGCGCATCGCGATCGCGGCCTCGCATGCTTGCGCCAGCGCATCGGGCGTTGCCGCGTCGAACGCGAAGCCGGTCCCCTCCCCCGGCCGGGTCCGCTCGTCGATCACGCTGTCCGCGAGGCCACCCGTCCGGCGCACGATCGGCGGCGTTCCATAGCGGAGCGAGACCATCTGGCCGGTCCCGCACGGCTCGAACCGCGATGGCATCAGGAAGAAGTCGGCGCCGGCGTAGATCCGGCGGGCCATCGCCCGGTCGAACCGTTCGATCAGGGCGACCTTGGCCGGTTGCCGCGCAGCCAGAGTCCGGAAGCCTTCGGCGAGGTGCGGATCGCCGGAGCCCTGGACGACGATCCGGGCACCGGCGGCCAGGAGCCGCGGCGCGGCGTCGTGGAGGAGGTCGAACCCCTTCTGGGGATCGAGCCGCCCGATCATCCCGAGAACGGCGCCGTCATCGGCCCGGTCGAACCCGAGGCGCTCGAGGAGGTCGGCCCGACAGGCAGTCTTGCCCGTGAGGTCGCCGGCCGAGAACGAGGCGGCGAGGTCGGCGTCGGTCGCCGGGTCCCAGACGTGCGTGTCGAGCCCGTTCAGGATGCCGACGAACCGATCGCCTTTGGCCGCCAGCGCATCGGACAGGCCGAAGCTGCCCTCCGGCGTGAGCGCCTCGCGGGCGAAGCCTGGCGACACGGTGTTCGCGACCTCGGCCCGGACGATTCCCTCCCGGATCAGGTCGACGCCGTCGGCTCCGGCCGGCAGCACGCCGCCGCCGGGAACCAGCCCGAGTTGCCCCAGCTCGTCGAGCCCGGTCCAGCCGTGGTACGCCAGGTTGTGGAGCGTCATCACGATCGCCGCCCGACCAATGATGGGATCGTCGGCCAGCCAGGCGTCGCGCTGGATGGCCGCCGGCGCGCTGTGCCAGTCGTGGATGTGGAGGATGTCGACGGGCGTCGCCGGCTCGGTCCGGAGCGTCTCGAGCGCCGCCCGGCAGAACAGGCCGTAGCGCCAGGCGTTGTCTGCGAAATCGCCGCCGGGCGGTCCGTACATCCCGTCACGATCGAAGGCGGCCGGATGGTCCACGAGCCGGAGCCGGTACCCGTCGGCGTCCACGTCGATGATCGAGATGTCGGTGGTCCCGTCGGCGGCGAGCGGATCCGGGACGCGGACGGTCCGGGTGGCCGCGGTCGCCGCCGGAACCGGGACGGAGCGGTAGCGCGGCAGGAACACCTCGACCGGTCCGGCGGTCGCGCCGGGCACGTGGCCGAGCGCCCGGGACAGGGCGTCGACGACATCGCCGAGCCCACCGGTCTTGGCCCATGGTTCGCATTCGGCGGCGATCATCGCGATCCGGAGCGGCATCGGCCCATCGTAGCGGCGCGCGAACCGTGCCGATCGCCGTCGGAGCGACCCCGGGGCCGGTCAGGAGCGGCCCCGACGGAGCGGGCTCAGCGCGATCCCGCGCAGATGTCCACCGTCACCGAACGGCTGCCGGTGCTCGCCCGCCTCCCGCGCTGCTCGTCGGCCCCCGGCGACCTCGCAGGGGCCGACCCGGTCGCAGTCACGCCCTCCACTCGCCCCGAAACTCCGGTCTGGATCGGGACCACCGTCCGGCGACGCCCGCGCGAGCCCGATTCGGGCGCCCGGGCGTCACGTTTGTTCAGTCTGGCCGGAAACGTGAACACCTCGCCCGCCCGCCGCGCTTGGGCCGCCACGGTACGCCGGGTGACACGAGCCCGCGCTCGGAACATCACGGCCGCCGGAACCGTCGGCTAAACCGGTTCACCGGCGCCGTGGCAGCCGCTATCATGCCGTCGCTATGCCGACGCGCGTCATCGTTCCCACGATCCCCGGTGCCTCGTTCCGCCTCCCGCCCCAACTCGAAGGCCTGCGCGCCCTCGCCTACAACCTGTACTGGGCATGGCATCCGCGGACCCGTGTGATCTGGAGCCGGATCGATCGCCGGGTCTGGAACCGCCACCGCAACCCGATCCCGGTCCTGGCCGGTCCGGTGGACTGGACCCGCCTGCTCGACGACGCCAGCTTCATGGCCGAAGTTCGCGAGCTGCTCCGCGACTTCGATCGCTACCTCGAGAACGGCTCCGACCGCTGGTTCGTCCGGCACCACGCCGACGAGCTGCCCGGGCCGGTCGCCTACTTCTGCGCCGAATACGGTCTGTACGAGTCGCTCGGCATCTACTCGGGCGGTCTCGGCGTCCTCGCCGGCGACCACATGAAGACGACCTCGGACATGGCCTTGCCGTTCGTGGGCGTCGGCTTGATGTATCGGCGCGGCTACTTCCACCAGACGATCGACGCCGACGGCCACCAGGAGCACGCATACCCCGACTACGACCTGAGCCGGCTGCCGGTCGGGCGGGTCCAGGGCCGCGACGGCGAGCCGCTGTTGGTCAGCATCGCCCTGCCCGGGCGCGACCTCCAGATCGCGGTCTGGGCCGTCCAGGTCGGGCGGACACCGGTCCTCCTGCTCGACACCGATATTCCCGAGAACGCGGACGCCGACCGCCCGATCACCCACATCCTGTACGTCCGCGGGCGCGAGATGCGCCTCCACCAGGAGCTCGTCCTCGGCGTCGGCGGGGTCCGGGTGCTGCGCGCGCTCGGCATCGATCCGGCCGTCTGGCACCTGAACGAAGGCCACTCGGCGTTCCTGCTCGCCGAGCGCGCCCGCGAGTACGTCGCCGGCGGCGCGGACCTCGACGCCGCCTGGGATCGCGTCCGGCGCGACAGCGTCTTCACGATCCACACGCCGGTCTCGGCCGGCAACGAGCGCTTCTCGACGGATCTGGTGCGACAGATCGCCGGACCGCTCCTCGACGGTGACGGCCGACCGGGGACCGGCGGCGTCCCGATCGACGCGGTCCTCGAGGTCGGCCTCGG
>JANLYK010000371.1:0-2029 GCA_031365595.1 Chloroflexota bacterium
GAGGGCATCGAGACTGAGGCGCAGCTCGAGCGCCTGCGCGGCCTCGTCTGCGACCGCGGCCAGGGCTACTGGTTCGCCCGGCCACAGCCGCCGGCGAAGCTCACGGCGTTGCTCGCCGGCGGCGTCGCGCCCGCGGTCTGACGCGGCCCACGAATCGAAACGGCCCCGTCGTCTCGACGGGGCCGTTGGTCGTTCCGGGGCCCGGCTAACGGCGGCTGCCCATCAGGCGGAGCAGGAACAGGAAGATGTTCACAAAGTTGATGTAGAGGTGGATCGCGCCGAGGACCGACGCCTTCTCGACCGAGCCGAGCGAGGCCGCGTAGTCGCCGTACGAGATGCGCTGGACGTCGTACGCGGTGTAGACGGTGAAGATGATCACGCCGATCAGGGAAATGATCCAGCCGAGCGGGCTGCTGCCGAGGAACAGGTTGACGACCGAGGCGACGACGAGCCCGATCATGCCCATGAACAGGAACCCGCCGAGCGAGGTCAGGCTGCGCTTCGTGGTCGCGCCGTAGACCGCCGCCGCGCCGAACATCGCCGACGCCGCGACGAACGAGGTGATCACCGACGGGACGGTGTAGAGCGAGACGATCACCCCGACGGTGACGCCCATGGTCGCGGCAAAGACAAAGAAGAGCCCGAGCCCGAGGGTCGCCGACATCCGCGGGAGCAGCCCCTGGATGGCAATTCCCAGGCCCAGCTGGCCGAACACGATGAAGATCCAGTAGCGGCTGACCGCCCGGATGAGTTCTGGCTGCGACTGGACGACCGCGGCGATGCCTGCGGTCAGCAGGAGGCCCGCGAACATCCAGCCGAACGCCTGGCTGAGGAACCGGGTGGCCAGCTCCGCATTCGGGCGGACGCCCAGCTGGGACGGCAGCGCGCCGGACGGGTTGTTCGTCGTGCCGAACGGGTTGTTCATGGTCATCGATCGCTCCTCGTTGGGGCTGGTCGTCGTCGATCCGGTCGTGACGGGGGCGCCGACCGGGCCTCCGCCTGCTCGGCTGCCCTTGCGAGCACCCAGACCAGATCGGCGAGCCGGTTCAAATACGGTAGCAAATGAGGTCCCGGAATCAATCCCTCCGAACCGAGCGTGACCACCCTCCGCTCCGCCCGCCGGAGGATCGTCCGGGCCAGCTCCAGGGCGGCAGAGACCGGCGTCTCGCCGGGGACGACGAACTCCGTCGGCATCACGATGTGCGCTTCGGCCTCACGGAGCATCGACTCGAGGCCCTCGACCATCGAGGCGCTGACCCGGCTCACGTCGTCCTGCTGGCGGTCCCACGCGCCGGGCTGGGTCGCGAGCTCGGCCGCGACGACGAACAGCTCGCGCTGGATCCGGAGGAGGATCTCCGGCAGGTCGCCAAAGCCGACGTTGAGCGTCCCGACCCGCTCCTTGATCCCGAGCCACGCCCGGGCGACACCGAGCGCGGCGACCGCCTCGTCGATGGTGCCGTAGGCCTCGGTCCTGAGATCGTCCTTGGCGATGCGATCGCCGCCGAACAGGAGGCCGGTCGTGCCGTCGTCGCCGCGGCGCGTGGCGACCGCGGAGTCGAAGGGCGCGGCCGCGGGCGCGGGCGCGGGCGCAGGCGGCCTGGCCGGGTCGGCGTCGGTCACCGGTTCAGTCGAGGCGACGAGCGGTCACCACATCAGCCCGGCGTCGCGCGGGTCCCAGCGCTCGGCCAGCAGCGTGACCTTGACGTCGTGATCGACGACCGACTCCGCCTGGTCCTTGACTTGCTGGATCATCGACCCGGCGTACGGGCAGAACGGCGTCGTGAGGATCATCTTCACCTCTGTCGAATCGGGGCCGAGGATGATCTGCTTGATCAGGGCGAGCTCGACGACGTTCATCCCGATCTCGGGGTCGACGACGGCCCGCAGGGCGTCGAGGATCGCGAGCTCGGTGGCGCGCCGCTGGGGGTCGAAGGCGGCGCCGTCGGCGGACGTGTCGAACGCGACGGGCGGGTCGGTGTCGGGAGCGGACGCCTGCGCGCCGGGCGCGGAGGGGTCGGTCGTCGTATCG
>JANLYK010000382.1:0-3977 GCA_031365595.1 Chloroflexota bacterium
GATGAACACGAGCAGCGCGATGCCGGTCCACATCAGCCCGCGCACGAACGTGGTCCCGCTGCTCAGCACTTCCTGGCCCTGTTCGACGCTGTTCGTGTAGGCCATCACGAGGCCGAGGATGGCGAGGAGCGCAGCGTAGGCCGCCAACTGGAGGTCGAAGGCCCGCCACGCGGCCCCGATGGAGCGCGACGCCCAGTCGGTCATCTGGGCGGGCTCGGCGCGGATCACGCCCATCGTGCGACCCGTGTTCGATCGGTCGGATACAGGTTCGTCGTCATCAGTTCGACTGGTAGAAGTTGCCGCGCTGGAGCAGGTTGAAGTTGCGGTAGTCCTTCTTGATCCCGAAGTGGAGCTGGAGGTAGTACTTGACGATCTCGGTCGCCGCGTTGCCCTTCGTCCGCGAGTCGTAGGCGAACGCGAGCACGACGAGGTTCGCGTCCTCGCGGCCGATCGCGCGCAGGCCGGACGGGTCGGCCGAGGTCTTCGTCGGATCCTTCGGGACGAAGGCCACGAACCAGGAGTGGAACGGCAGGCGGCCCTTGCGGTCGCGCACGCCGAACTCGGCGGTTCCGGACTTGCCGGCCACGACGATCGGCAAGTCGACCAGGTTGTACGTGTGGCGGATGTTGACCACGTTCCGTGCCGCCTCGCGCATCGTCTTGAGGACGCTCCGTGGGACGTCGAGCTTCCGGATCTCCTTCGGCACGAATGGTCGAATGACGCTGCCGTCCGGACCGACGACCTGCCGGACGACCTGCGGCTGGAGCAACCTCCCGCCGTTTGCGAGTGCAGCGTAGGCATTGATCAGCTGGATCGGGGTCACCACGTCGTAGCCCTGACCGATCCCGGCCTGATACGTCTCACCCGCAAAGATCGGCTCGCCCTTCAGAGCCTGCTTCCAGGCGTTGTCGGGGACGATCCCGGCCACCTCACCGGGAAGATCGATCCCGGTCTGTGCCCCGAAGCCGTACTGGCGGGCCCAGAACGCGAGGCGCTCGATGCCCAACTTGCCGGCCAGCTGGAAGAAGAACGTGTCGCTCGAGTGGCCGAATCCGCACATGACGTCGCACGGGCCCCAGCCGCGGCGGTTCCATTCCCAGAACCGGGTCGAGCCAAGCGTCAGGTACGGACGGGTCAGCACACGCGTCCGCGCACTGATCTTGCCGTCGCCGAGCGCGCCGGTCCCGGTCACGAGCTTGTATGTGGAGCCCGGCGGGTAGTGGGCCTGAACCGCGTGGTTGAGGAGGGGCTTGTTGGGATCGGCCAGCAGCTTCGCGTACGACGTGTTGCTGATCCCCCGGGCGAAGTCGTTGTTGTCGTAGGTCGGCAGGCTGACCATCGCGAGAATCTCGCCGGTCTGCGGGTTCATCGCGATGACGACGCCGCGCTTCAGTCCGGCCGCCCGCATCCCCCACTGGAGAGCCTTCTGGGCGTATTGCTGCTCCTTGACGTCGATCGTCAGCTCGAGGGAGTTGCCGGCCGCGGCCTGGCGGACCGTCTCGAGCACCTGGAGCTTCCGGCCCGTCGCGTCGCGCTCGACGGTCTCGGATCCGTAGATCCCTCGCAGCTCCTCCTCGTAGTACGCCTCGAGCCCGGTCTTTCCGAGAAGATCGTCCGGCAGGTAGCCCTGCCTCTGGAGGCTGTCGAGCTGCTCCGGCGCGACAGGCGCGGTGTAGCCGAGGAGCTGCGAAACGAGCGGGCCATCCGGATACTCGCGACGGGCCTCGATCACCACCTCGACGCCGGGCAGGGCGTCTCCGGCCTCGGACAGCAGCCGCGCGGTGGCATCGGGCACGTCGGAAGCGATCCGCATGAAGTCGAAGCGCGAGCCAGGATTGCTATCGATCGCGGCATTGACGTCGGCCACGTTCATCCCGAGGAGCGCGGCAAGGCGATCGACGACCTCGTCGCGACGCTCTTCCGGCAGATCCACGGGCCGGACCTTGACGACGAACGTCGGCACATTCTTGACGAGCTCACGCCCCGCCCGGTCGTAGATCAGGCCGCGCGACGAGGGGATCGCCTGCAGGACCGTCCGAATGCCCTGGCTGAGCTCGGCGAATTGCCCGCCGCTCACCACCTGGAGGTAGAACAGCCGTGTCGTCAGCCCGCCGATCGCAAAGATCGCCGCCAACCCGAAGATCAGGAACCGCGACAGCGGCCGCGATGCGGGCCGGCCGTCCAGGTACGGATTCATCGCGGCGCCCGCTCTTCATCCACGAACCGATCGCGAATGGAGACGATCAGCTGGCCGAGGAGGACGGCGACGATGACGTCGTAGATCACGCTCGGCGCAACGATCCGGAGTGGGTCGGCGAGCGCGGACGGCGGACGAAGGACGGAGAAGAGGGCGACGAGAGTCATGGAATAGACGAGGCTCAGAAGGGCGGTGGCGATGATGGCGACGATCGGGCGAAGGCGAGTCAGCGCCCGGGCCAGGAACCCGGTTGCGCCGACGGTGATCAGCAAGGCGAATGCCGTGCTCCCCAGGGGTCGCTGGGCAAGGGTGTCGAGGACGACGCCCCCGACAAAGGCCCAGACGAGGCCGCTTTCGAGCCCGGCCGCGACGGTCCAGATGACCGCAAGAACGAAGACGAGATGCGGTTGTGCGTCGCCCACCCGGAGGTAGGAGGTCACAGTCGATTCGAAGATGGCGGCCACCGTCGCTGCGATCGCGGCGACGAGCAACATCATGGCGGTTCGATCCTTGGCGAGCCAGGTCGCGCGCCCTGCATCGTTCGTAGACGCTCGAAGACATGCGGTGGCGAAATGTCCAGGCGCAGTATCCCACGACTCACAAGAACGCGGCAATCGCTCTCAGCTGACGAAGGTCATCCGCAAGCCTGCCGATCGGGCCACCGGTGCAGAGGCGGCAAGCCGTTCAGTGAGCGCGGGATCAGTCGTCGGAGTCGCCAATCCGCCCCGGTTTCACGTGAAACCTTCCCCTTCTCGGTTGCACGTGAAACCCATTGAGCCCGTGCATCGCGCGTGCATTGACCGTTGAGCGGGCGTGCAGACCCGTGGCGATGATGATCACCCGTAGGCCAGGGCTGGAGGCCCGTGAATGCTAGAATTCTGCTTCGTGAGCGCATCTTCTCGGCGGTCCTGAGTGGGTCAGGTCATCGCCTGTGCCAACCAGAAAGGCGGCGTCGGAAAGACGACGACCGTGGTCAATCTGGCGACGGATCTGGGCCGGCTCAACCAGCGCGTTCTGGTCGTCGACCTCGACCCGCAGGGCAACGCGACCAGCGGTTTCGGGATTGATCGGGCGACCCTTCCGAGCACGATGTTCGACGTCATCCTCGGAGACACCAGCCTCGGGTCGATCATCCTGCCGACCGTGGCCAGCGGCTGCTGGTTGGCGCCGGCATCAGTCGCCTTGGCGGGTGCGGAGGTCGAGCTGGCAGGCGCCGAGCAGCGCGAGCGGCGATTGAGCCGTGTCCTCGAGGAGGTCCGAAACGACTACGACTACATCCTCCTCGACTGCCCTCCGTCCCTCGGTCTTCTGACCGTGAACGCCCTCACCGCGGCCGATTCGGTCCTGATCCCCACCCAATGCGAGTACTACGCCCTGGAAGGCCTGTCGCAGCTCATTGCCACCTTGAATCTCGTTCGAGACAACCTCAACCCGCGCCTTGCGATCAAGGGCGTCGTGCTCACGATGTACGACGCGCGCACGAACCTGTCCGCGGACGTCGCGGCCGAGGTCCGCAACCACCTGGGTGAGGCGGTCTTCGACACTGTGATCCCGCGCAGCGTCCGCCTGTCCGAGGCTCCGAGCTTCGGCCTCCCGGTCGCCCTGTACCGGGGCGACTCCCGTGGCGCGGTCGCCTACGACGCGCTTGCTGCCGAGCTCCTGAGGCGCGACGCTGGCGCCTCGCTGAACGGGCATCCGATGAATGACGATGCGCGGCCCACGGGATCGGCGGATGCTCGGCCGTCCGGCATCGACGAGCGCGCCGCGGTCACGACTGGCG
>JANLYK010000386.1:0-1634 GCA_031365595.1 Chloroflexota bacterium
ATAGCCCGACAGGCGCTGCTGAGCGGTCAGGGTCCGGATCTCGCCCTTGATCCTGATTCGCTCGCGGATCGTGTACGCGATCGAGTCGAGGATCTCGGCGAGATTGCCGCCGACGGTGTGCTGGATGTTGATCGCGGTGGCCATCAGCTCGAGGTCCTCGGACTTGACCCGGCGGACCATGTTCTCCATCGCCTGCTCGAACGGCAGGCCGAGGTTGACCTCGCGGATGACCCGGCTGAACTCGGTCGAGATCGGCGGCCGCGACTCGCGGACCACGAGCTCCACCGCCTGGAGGAACGACGAACCGGCGCGCAGGCCGTTGGCGAGCAGGGTGATCGTGTCCGGCAGGTTCTTGTTGAACGCATTCAGCCGGCCGCTCTTGCGCCGGCCCAGCCAGAAGCGCGGGAGCATGAACCCGATGAACGCGGCGACGATGAGGGCGAGCGGCGTCCGCAGGGCCGGCAGGCCCAGCGACAGGACGATGAACAGGAAAGGCACGCCAAAGATCGAGCCCGCCCAGATGGCCAGGAATTCGGACGGCTTGAGCTTGAGGTCGGCCCGGGCGATGTCACGGGCGAGGTTCGCCCCGAAATCGCGGTTCTCCACGACGCGGTTCAACTGGGCGAGGGCCACGCTCTTCTCGAGCAGCTCGGACAGTCCACCGCCGCCCTCGGTCGTCGCCTTGCCGCTCTCCTTGGCGGAGGCGTAGCGCTCGAGCCGAGCGCTCACGCCCGAGCTGCCCCCGGACGTCGCGATGCCGATCGCGATCAGGAAGATCGCGGCCGCGGCGACGCCCGCGACGGCCAGCGTCATGGGATCCACTTGTCAGCTCCCCTCCAGATCAGTAACTGAAGCCGAAGAGGCCCGGCGGCAGATGGATGCCCATCACCTCGAACTTCTCGACGAACTTGGGGCGGATACCGGTCGCCTTCAGGCGGCCCTGGATCTTGCCCTCGACGATCCCGGTCTGTTCGAAGACGAACACGTCCTGCATGACGATGACGTCGCCTTCCATACCCTGGACCTCGGTGATGTTGACGATCTTGCGCGTCCCGTCCTTGAGCCGGCTCTGCTGGACGATCAGGTCGACCGCCGAGGCGATCTGCTCCCGGATCGCGCGGACCGGCAGGTCGACGCCGGCCATCAGGACCATCGTCTCGAGCCGGGACAGCATGTCGCGCGGGCTGTTGGCGTGACCGGTCGACATCGAACCGTCGTGGCCGGTGTTCATGGCCTGGAGCATGTCCAGCGCCTCGCCGGACCGGCACTCCCCGACGATGATCCGGTCGGGCCGCATCCGGAGCGAGTTCCGGACGAGCTCGCGGATCGGGACCGCGCCCTTGCCCTCGATGTTGGGCGGACGCGACTCGAGGGTCACGACGTGTTCCTGGCGGAGCTGGAGTTCGGCTGCATCCTCGATGGTTACGATGCGCTCGTCGTTCGGGATGAATGACGACAGGACGTTCAGGGTCGTCGTCTTGCCGGAGCCGGTGCCGCCGGACACGAAGATGTTCAGGCGCGCCTCCACGCAGGCCCGCATGAAATCGAACATGTCGGCGGTGGCGGTCCCGAACCGGACGAGGTCGTCGACCGTGAACGGCGACGCGGAGAACTTCCGGATCGTGATCACCGGG
>JANLYK010000387.1:0-11945 GCA_031365595.1 Chloroflexota bacterium
GGCGAGGGCCGAAATCTCGTTCCAGGTCTCACCGCCGTCGGAGGCAGACTGGGGCAACAGGACTCCGATCTTCATCGACGACGGTCCAGCGTGATCGGGCGACCGGCCCCGTCGACGAGCCGCCAGCGAACCCCGAGCACATCGTCGTGACCGTCCGCGAGCAGGTCGGCGACGGCGGCGGGTGGCGTGTCACCGCCGAGGTCGGCGAGACGGCGGGCGATCGCGATTGCGGCGACGGACGGAACGTCGCCCAGGATGTCGCGGCGCGCCACCGAAACCGCGTCGGCCACGCCGGCCTCGTCGAGCCGCCCGATCAGGCGGCGGGCCTTGCCCCGGAGGGCCGGCTGCAGGTCCGTGAACCAGGTGGGTTCGGACGGCGCGATCGCGTGAGGATAGTTGGGCTTCGTGCGAGACCTCGTCGGGGGCGTCGCGTGCGGTGTCGCTGCGACCGGCGACGTTCGCTTCGGTGACCGGGCCGTATTTGTCGATGTCGTCGTCGGCGCCTGTGCCTCGGCCAATGGATCAACCGCCGCCGGCGGCCGATCGCGGCCTCCGCGCTCGATCCGGCCGGCAAGAGGCGACTCGGCCGGCGCGCTCTTCCGCGCCGTGACGATCCCCTGCTTCGCATCGGTCAGGCTCGGATATGGCCCGCGGATCAGGGCCATCCCGAAGTCGTCGGTCTGCTCGGCATCGACGACGACCCACGTGCCGGACTGCGGCTCGATCGTGAACCGCTCGTCGCGCGTCTGCCAGCGCCCCCCGCCGAGGCGCCTCAGCGGCGCGTCGTCGGAGTCGTCGGCGGGTTTCGGGCGGGCGGTTGCGCGCGGCATGGGCCGACGATAGCGCGCAATGCCGACCCGGGCGCGGCCCATGGCGATCTCAGTGGGCTCATCGCGCTCGGCGCGGGCGGGCGGGCAAGGCCACGGCCGCCGCGACCATCACGAGCGCGACGACGGCCATGAGCCCGAAGCCCAGCGTCACGCCGTCAGCGGTCACCGCGCCGCCGAGCACGGCCCCGGCGAGACTCGCGCCGGCAACGCCGCCGAGGTACCGCCCCGTGTAGTAGGTGCCGGCGGCCATCCCGATCCGGTCCGGTCCGACCGAGTCGAAGGCGGCTGCCTGGCGGGGCGATCCGGCCAGCCCCATGCCGGCCCCGACCAGGGCCAGGATCAGACCCAGCCCGACCGCCGACGCCACCGTCGAGAGCTGCCAGAGGATCGCGAGACCGATCAGCGCGACGATCGTGCCCACGAGCGCCGGCGCGCGACGGCCCACACGGTCCGAGAGCCGTCCGCCGAACGGCGCCGCGACCGCCCCGAGGGCGCTGATCCCGAGCAGGACGAGGCCCGTCGTCTCGGGGCTGCCGCGCTGGAGGACCTCGACGAGGAGCGGGACGATGACCAGGGTGCCGTGGAGGATGATCGTGGCGCCGAAGACGCCGGCAACGGCGGCCGCAAACGGTCGCGACGCGAACAGCCGTGGATCGACGGCCGGGTGCTCGGTCCGCAGCTCGTAACGCACGAATGCCGCAAACAGGAGCGGGACCGAGATGGCTGCCACGAGCGCGATCGGGCCGTCGCGCCCGCCACGCAACGCGACCAGGACCGCGACAAGGAGGGCCGCGAGGAGCGCGAGGCCCGGACCGTCGATCGGACGCCGGGCGGCGACCTCGCCGCGTGCCCGGGCCGCCACGAGCGGATCAGGCCGGAGGCCCACCGCCAGGGCCGCGACGACCGCCAGCGGCGCCGCCAGCAGGAACATCGCGCGCCAGTCGAACGCCCCGACGATCAGGCCGCCGACGAGCGGCCCGAGCGCGGCGCTCGTGGACACGAGCATGTCGAACAGCCCGAATGCTGCTCCGCGCCGGGCCGGTGGGGCGAGCGCCCGAACCAGCGCGACCGAGCTGGTCGAGACGAGGGCCCCGCTGGCCGCCTGAAGGACGCGAGCGAGGATCAGGATGCCGAACGCGGGCGCGAGGGCGGCAGCCAGCGAGGCGAGTCCAAACGCCGCGACACCGACGAGGAATGCCCGGCGGTGACCGAAGCGGTCCCCGACGCTGCCGCTGATCGGCACCGCGATCGCCACCGCGCCGAGATAGACGGTCACAAGTGTCGCCGCGGCATCGGGCGGCACGGCGAACGCGGCCATCACGCTCGGCAGGCCGACCGCGAGCATCGTCGAGTTGAGTGGCACGAGGATCGCCCCGCTGGCGATTCCGAGCATGATCGGCGACAGGAGGCGGCCGCTGAGCTCAGTCGACCCGGGCTCGTCGGGCGGTGCCGACCCAGCCGTAGCTCCTTCCTCGGCGATCGTCACCCCAGCCGGACCAGGCCGGTCGTCCCGTCGATCTCAATCGTCTGGCCGTCGACGATCCGGGTCGTCGCGTCACCGGTCCCGACCACCGCCGCGAGGCCGAACTCGCGGGCCACGACCGCGGCGTGCGACAGGACGCCGCCGGCGTCGGTCACGAACCCGCCCGCGATCGAGAAGAGCGGGACCCAGCCTGGATTTGACGCGGTCGCGACGACGATGTCGCCCGGCTGGACGCGCCCGAAGTCGTCCGGACCATGGACGACCCGAGCCGGCCCGCGCACGATCCCCGTGGAGGCCCCGGTGCCCTTGAGCGTCCGGTCGTCGACCGGGTCGAATCGGGCGCCGTCGAAGCGGTCGGCCTTGGCGTCGGGCTGCGCCTCCGCGATCCGCCCGACCTTGCGCGGCGGGCGGATCCTTCCCTGGGCAGCATGGCGCGCGCGGCGATCGGCGGCGAGCGCGCGGCGATCGACTGGATCGCGGATCAGGTCCGCAATCTCGCTCCGACGGAGGTAGGCCACGTCGTCCGCGTCAGTGAGGACGCCTTCGTGGACCAGGCGGCGGCCCACGCGTCGCGTGAACCGGCGCAGCCGGTCGCCGATCATCCGGTCGATCCAGTAGTTGTGACCCTCGGTCAGCGGGCCGATCTCGCGGGCGGTCGTGAGGAGCGCCTGGAACGCAGCGAGCTCGTCCGGTCGATCGGCGAGGCCCGAGCGAACGACATCGGCTCGTGCGTCCGCCGCGGCCGCTCGCTGGGACCAGCGCTCGGCCGCACGGGTCACCGGTCGGCCGACCCGACGCCCGACTTCGACGAGGAGCGGGCGTGGGTCCTCGCGCCAGGACGGCTCCACCAAGTCCTCTCGAACGTGGCCGAGATGGCCGTGCCGGGCGAGGAATGACTCGACGGCCACCAAGAACGAAGCGCTCCCGGGCAATCCTTCGAGCGCCGTCAGGTCTGGTGCCGGGGTGGCCTGCAGCCGGGTGCCCAGGTCCGGGACCCGTCGAGCCGCTTCGACGAGCTCCTCGAGTCCGGTTTCGACGTCGCGCAACTCCGGGATCGAGCCGGCCACGAGCTCCAATGCCTGCGCGGCCGTCCCACCCTCGACGAGCGCCTCGTACCGATCGGCGAGGTCGTCGAGCACCTGGTAGGGACCCGTGATCACATGGAAGTGGATCTGCCAGGCGCGCTCGACCATCGTCCAGACCCGCGCCCAGGCCGCGACAAGGTCGTCGCGCGGCTCGTCGCCGGAGATGGCGTCGATGTCGCGATAGATCGCCTGGAGCTCGGGCAGGGCCCTTGTCCAAAAGGCGGCCGTGCCCGGGATCAGGCTTCGGCGCATGTCCGGCGCCCGGTTCATCAGCGCTTCGTGCTCATCGGGTGGAGCGTCGATCTTCAGGGCGAAGTACGTGTACCCGTTCCAGACGCGAACGGGGATGGTCGCGGGCAGGCCCATCGCCCGGTAGCGGTAGGCGATTCCGGCCATGAGCGCCGCCACGTAGTCCTCGCTGAGGGGCGGGATCGCGCGCGGCATATGCATGTCGTCCCATTCCCACTCGAGCTCCTCATCGCCCGGTTCGAACACGATCGGGAAGTCGACGTCGGGGTCGGTTGTCGCCACGTGCGAGTCCATGTCCAGCTACCTCGCGGTGATGGGACGCGCCTGGAGGAGCAGCCAGCGGCCGCCGGCCCGGGCAGCCTCGATGTCGACCCGGTCGCCGTACGCCTCGTCCACCGCGATCGCCAGCTCGATCAGCTCCGCGAGAGCCGCTGAGTCGAGCGCCGGGCCGGTCGCGGGATCGTCCATCGCGACGAGTCCGTCGTCGCCGAGGAACAGGCGCGGCCCGTGCCGGCCCGGCTCGTGCTCGACGACGGTGCGGGTCGCCCGGTCCACGACGATCGTGTCCGGCGTCGCGTGACCCGAGACCATCGGCTCCCCCAGCCCCCGGATCGCCGTCACGAGGATTTGATCGTCCCGCCCGGTCACGGGGTGACGCGTGAACACGACGGCCGACGCATCGGCCGGGACCAGCGCCTGGACCACGACAGCCATCGCGGACTCCGAGCAGGACAGTCCGCGCCGGGTCCGGTAGGCGAGGGCCGGCTGGCTCCACAGGGACGCCCAGCAGCGCCGGACCGCGCCCTCGACTTCGCTCGGCACGCGCCCGAGCTCGGTCTCGTGGAGCCCGGCGAATGACGCGACCACGCCGTCCTCGTCCAGGGCAGACGATCGGACGGCGAGGCGAACGGGGACCTTGTCAGTGCGACCGGCTCCACCCACGACCGCGAGATCGTCCGCCAGACGCGCCACGGCGGCCTCGATCTCGTCCCGAAGGCTGGGTTTGGTGGGCGTGGCATCGAACGCCTCGATCAGGCGCCGTCGGGCGGGATCGTCCGGCAATGCCGCCAGCCAGGCTCTGGCCGCCGGCTCCCGGCGGAACGTCGCCTCGAGCTGGGCGCGGAACGCCTCCGCCGTGATGCATATCGCCGGCGGCACGGCCTGCCCGAGCCGGGTGAGCCGATCGAGGGACGCGCCCTTGCCTCCGACCGACGCGACGCTCAGGGGCCCCTCACTGCCGATGGGCACGACCAGTTGCTCCGGGCCGGTCGGATCGGCCGGTCGCAGGACGCTCGGAGCCTCGCCGCCGCGCATGTCGCCGGGACTGTAACAAACCGATCCGGCGGCCATGTTGTCGTCCCACACGGGCCGGCCCGGAATATGGTCAGCGGGCGAAGGGCAGGAACTCACCGGCGGGATCGCGCGGCGCCGGCACGTCCGCGAGGATCGCGCCGCGCGCGATCGGGCCGAAGACATGCGGGTAGATCCGGCCGGGATCCTCCGCGCGCCAAGGGCTCCCGACCTGGTCCAGATCGATCGTGAGCACGACGAAGGAGCGCGGATCGTCGCGATAGTGGCGGTTTGCGGTCGCGACCATCTCCGGGGCGCCGTCGGTACAGTGGATGAAGCCTTCCGTCTCGAGTGACGGCGCGGCCAGCGGGGCCGACGGATCGGATGCCGCCCACCAGTCCTCCGGCGTCAGGTGGTACGTCAGTCGCATCGGGGATCGCGGCTCGCCATCACGCCCCGGGGTCGAAGGCGCGATCGGGACTGACCCAGCCACGGTCGAGCGCGACCTGGATGACCGTGGTGCTGTCGTTGGCCAGGGCCTGGCGCAGGGCCTGCTCGAAGGCGGCGTCGGTCTCCACGCGGACCCCGCGGGCCCCGCAGGCCCGGGCGATCGCCGCGAAGTCGATCGGGCCGAGGTCCGTCGCGATGGCGCCCTCGGCTCCCCCGCCCCGCCGGTCCTGGTGAATCCGGATCGTTCCGTAGCGTTCGTTGTCGAAGACGACCGCGATGACCTTCGCCTTCTCGCGGACCGCGGTCTCAAGTTCGGACATCGTCATCGCGAAGCCGCCGTCGCCGGCGATCGCCACGACCGCTCGATCTCGATGGACAAGCGCGGCGGCGATTGCCGCCGGAAGGCCGTAGCCCATCGCGCCCGAGGTCGGACCGAGGAACGTGCCGGGCCGCCGGAACCGGAAGTGGCGGGCGATCCACAACCCGAAGTTGCCCGCGTCGGTGGCGACGATCGCGTCGTCCGGGAGCAGCCGGCGGAGGGTGGCGACGGTGTGCGCCGGGTGGGCGCCCGGGCCGCTCCATTGGCCATCATCGGGCTGACTCGCGGCCTCCCACGCGGCTCGGTCGCCGAGGTTCAGGGCCTGCCGGCGGTCGGCGATCGCGGCGTCGAGGACCCCCTCCTGGAGGCGCGCAACGGCCGCCCGGAGGAACACCCGAGCGTCGGCCACGATCGTGCGTGCCGGGGACGGCAGTCCATGGCGACCGGAAAGCGGCTCGACGTCGACGTGCATCCACGCCTGGCCGTCGGCCGGGATCGCGTACCCGAACGAGGTGATCTCGGAGAGGCGGCAGCCGAGCACGAGGATCGCGTCGGCCTGCTCGAGTCGCTCGCGGACGACCGCCGGACTGCCATACCCGGCCATGCCGAGATAAAGCGGGTGATCGTTCGAGACCACGTCGCCGCGCCGCCAGCCGGCGATGACCGGGACGCGCAGGAGCTCGGCCAGCCTGACCAGGTCCGTCGAGGTTCGGGCGCGAAGGACGCCGCCACCAGCGAGAATCACGGGCCGTTCGGCTGCGGCAAGGAACTGGAGGGCCGCGGCCACATCCGCCGATTCGGGACGGGCGGGCGCCGGTCGCGAGGTGTCGAGCTGCGTCCCGGCCGGGAGCTCCTCATCGAGGATGTCCTCGGGCAGTGACAGCAGGACCGGGCCGGGTCGGCCGGTCAGGGCGGCCCGAACGGCGTCACCGACGAGGCGCGGCACGTCGGCGACGGCCGTGAGCTCGACTGCATGGGCGGCGAGGCCGCCGATCGTGGTGGCCTGGTCGATCTCCTGGAACGCCTCCCGGCCGCGGAGCGCCCGGTCGACCTGGCCGACGAGGGCGAACATCGGGGCCGAGTCCTGGCGGGCGGTATGGATGCCGATCGCAAGGTTGGCGGCCCCGACGGCGCGCGTCCCGATCGCCGCGGCGGGCCGACCCGTCAGCTGACCGTGCGCCTCGGCCATGAACGCCGCGCCTCCCTCGTGGCGGGTCGCCACGACGCGGATTCCAGCCGCCTGCAGGCCCTCGAGCAGGCCGAGGAAGCTCTCGCCGGGCACCGTGAACGCGTACCGAACGCCCGCGGCGCGGAGTGCGTCGGCGATGAATCGGCCCACGGTTCGCGGGCTCTCGGGCTCGGGCGCCGGCTCGGGAGCGTCAGGCTCCGGCTCGGGCTGAGGCTCCGGCGCCGGCTCGGGCTGAGGCTCCGGCGCCGGCTCGGGCTGAGGCTCCGGCGCCGGCTCGGGCTGAGGCTCCGGCTCGGGCGCCGGCTCGGGCGCCGGCTCGGGCGCCGGCTCGGGCGAGTCTGCCTCGGGCTCCGGTTCAGGATCAGGATCGCGCTCCCGGGCGATGGCCCCAGGATCGACCGACTCCGCGATCGGCGCCGCATCGGCGACGGGATTCATGCCCTCGCCGAGGTCCGCGTCGGGGCTCGTCTCCGTGCGCTCGTCGGCCATCAGGGCGCGGTCGGCGCGGCGACAACGCCGACAATCAGACCGGCCACGACGACCACCGCCACGACAGCCATGATCACGCGGGCATACCGGGTCCCGGGCATCATCGGCCGGCTACCGGTAGTTCTCGAACTGGAGGGGAACCGGCACGTCCTCGAGCTCGCGCAGCCGGCCGATCACCTTCTGGAGCTCGTCGCGGCTCTTGCCCGAGACCCGGACAGCATCGCCCTGGATCTGCGGCTTGACCTTCGGAAACTCCTCGCGGATGAGCTTGCTCAGCTTCTTTGCCAGTTCGTCGTTCAGGCCGCGCCTGAGGGTGATCGCCTGGCGGACCTTGTTGCCGCCCGATGGCTCGACCTTGCCCCAATCGAAGATCTTCAGGGACAGGTTGCGCCGGACGGCCTTCGACTCGATCAGGTCCTTGATCGCAGCGGCTCGATGCTCGTCGTCGGTCACGAGGACGAGCTCGTCCTTCGTCTGCTCCAGGTCCACGGTCACGCCCTTGAAATCGAACCGCTGGCCGACCTCGCGGCGGACCTGGTCGAGCGCGTTGCGCAGCTCCTGCTCGTCGAAGTCGCTGACGACGTCGAACGAAACGTCTCCGGCCATGGGCCTCCCTTGCGGTGCGGCGATCGGCGGCGCGGCGGCTGGCGCGCGATCCGGATGAGGCCCAAGTATGCCCGAACGATCGATCAGCGGGCTGCAAGCGCCTCGAGCAGCAGCTCCCCGATCCGGTAGCTGTGACCGCCGCCCATGACGAGCACGGCATCGCCGCTCCGGACCTCGCCGGCAAGCCAGGCTGCGGTCGACTCGACCGACCCAGGCGCCGCGACCGGAATGGCCGGGTTGCGGGTCGCGATCGCGCTGGCCAGCCCGGCCGCGGACGCGATCGTCGTGTCCGGGTCTCGGCCCGCCCAGATGTCGGCGATCGCGACCGCATCGGCCTCGGCGAGGACGGTCGCGAACTCGTCGAACAGAGCCGCGGTTCGATGGTAGGTCAGCGGCTCGTACACGGCCCACACCCGCCGACCTGGGGCCCGCTGGCGGACAGCCGCAAGGGTCGCCCGAATGGCGGTTGGATGGTGGCCGTAGTCGTCGAACACGACCACGCCGCCGACCTCGCCCTTGCGCTCGAGTCTCCGTCCGACCCCGCCAAACGACGCGAGGCCCGACACGATGGCGTCGGGCGCGACGCCGAGGGCGAGAGCCGCCCCTGCGACCCCGAGCGCGTTCGCGGCATTGTGGCGACCGGCCGTCGGGAGGCGGGTGACAAGCGGGCCGCGGAGATCGTCGAGCCCGTGCAGCTCGAGCGTCGTGGCGTCGGGATCGCTGGCCACGATCCGGCCGAGGAGCGCCCGCGCCGGACCCCCGGCCGTGGCGTACTGCTCCGCGATCCCTCGCGCGAAGGTCGCCGCGCGTGGGCCGTCGGCCTCGACGAGGGCCGTCCCGACGATCGTCCCGGGCCAGTCCCCCAGAAGCTCGGCCAGGGCGGCGGCTCCTCGATCGACGACATTGATGACTGCGACGGGCGTCGGTCGGCCGGAACCCCCGGGATCGCTGGCCGCCGCCCGCAACCAACGCTCGAAGGCCGCGATTACCGCTGCTTCGTCGGCGAACACGTCGGGGTGGTCCCATTCGGCCGAGGTCACGATCGCGATCGATGGCCGATAGGCGTCGAAGTTGCCGGCGTACTCGTCCGCCTCGACGACGAACGCCGGACCCGACCCACGTCGCGCGGTCACCGGGATCCCGCCCGTGATCGCGGCTGGAAGCAGCGCGCCGACGAACGCCGACGGATCGGCGCCGGCGGCGTGGAGAAGGTGGACAAGCCAGCCCGCCGAGGTGCTCTTGCCGTGCGTGCCGGCGACCCCGACGAGGGTCCGCCGGAGCGCGGCGTCCGCGATCACCTGCTGCCACGGCTCGATCGGGATCCCGGCCGTTCGGGCGGCGACGAGCTCGGGATGGTCCGGTGCGATGGCGGTCAGCGCCTTGGTGACAGCCAGGCGGTCCGGGGCGGGCTGGCGCGTGACGTGCGCGACCGAGTGCTCGCCGGCGATCTCGATCCCGGCAGCCTCGATCGCCGCGGTGTACGGGGACGGCCCGCCGGGATCGCACCCGTCGGGCGCCGCGCCCGCCCAGGCCGCGTGGAGGACCGCCGCGCTCGCGCCGGCTCCGGCGGCGCCGATCACGTGGATCCGTTCCCGGGGCCGGATCGCCCGGGCCGGTCGTGCGGCGGCGAGCCCCGCGCCGGGCGTCGCGGTGCCGGTCACCCCGCGCCGGAACCTGAGGCGGCGGCGGGCTGGCGCGCGCCGGCCTCGATCCGTCCGAGGAGCATCTCCAGCAGCAGGACAGCGCTGTCGTGCCGGTTGGCCGCCCGATCTCCCGACCAGACGACCCTCCGGACGTCCACCCCCGAGCCGTCCGCGACCCCGACGTAGGTCAACCCGACTGGTTTCGCGTCCGAGCCGCCGCCCGGCCCGGCGATCCCGGTCACCGATGCGGCCAGGTCGGCCGCGAACCGCGCGCGCGCGCCGACGGCCATCGCCATCGCGACCTGGGCGCTGACTGCGCCGTGGGCGTCGAGGATCGCCGGATCGACACCGAGGAGATCGCGCTTTGCCTCGTCGGAGTACGACACGACTCCGCCGACGAAGTACCCGCTCGACCCGGGCACGGCCGTCACGGCGGCCGCGACCATCCCCCCGGTACATGATTCCGCGATGGCAACCGTCCGTCCGGCGGCGAGGGCGGCCGCCTGGAGCCGGGTCGCAAGGTCGTCGAGCGGGTCGCCGCTCATCGCTACGAGCGGGTCGAGAGCGTCGGCCCGGCCGGCGGCTGGAACAACCATGTCTCCGGGATGCCGCGTCGGCCGAGCGCGCCGAGTGCCTGGCCGTTGAGCGTGAAGAGCGTCGCTCCGGATGAGCCGGTCCGGACCTCGATCGACGTGTTGCCGCTGAACGTCAGGACCTGGCCATCGCGGTAGGTCCTGCCGGCCCGCCCGACGGTCGGCGCGATCTCGCCGTCGACCCAGACCTTGATCCAGGCCGCCCCGCCCTTGATCGTGACGACGAGGTTGACGCCCTTGTACGCGACCGCCACGTGGCGGGTCAGCGACGCTGACTTCGAGGCGTTCGAGGCGGTCACGGTGATCGTCCAGCGCCCGGTCGTGAGCTGGAGCGGGCTGTTCGCGGTGTCCCACGTCCCGTCGGCCGCCACCGGCAGGGTGATCGGCGCCGGACCGGGCGAGATGCTCGGCGGCGCCGAAGCCGGCGGCGGTCCGCTCGGGCCGGGCGCCCCGGCGGCCGGACCGTCATACGTCGCGGTCACCTTGACCGACGTTGCGTTGACGGCCGTGCCCTGGACCGGGATCGCCCCGTTCTCGAACGTCGTCCCCTCCGCCGGCTGGTCGATCCGGACCGTCGGCGCCTGGATCTCGCTGATCGGCACCGTGATGACGATCATCGCGGCCTGTTCGGCCCGCTTGCCGGTCTCCGGATCGGTCGCATCGATCCTGTACTCGTTCTGGCCGCGCCGGAGATCGACGGTCAGGCTCCATTTCCCGGTCGAGTCGGCCGAGGCGGTCCGTGTCCCGCCGGCCATCTCGATGCTGATCGTGGCGCCCGGGATCGACGTTCCTTCGAGCGTGTACGACGTCGCGGTCTCCTCGAGCTGAACCGTCGCCTCGCGGGGCGACGTGATCGCGAGCGTCGGCGGCTTGGCGAAGCGCATGACCTGCACGCCGAGCCATACGCCGATCCCGACGATCATCAGCGTCAGAAGGGCGGCGACGACGACCCCCGGCGAGAACTGGAGGCCGGGCCGCGACTGGGCAAGCGGGCGAGGGACGGTCAGGACGGTCTTGCCGGCCGGGGCATCGCCGCGGTCGCGTCGCCACTGGGTGACGACCTCCTCGGCGTCGAGTCCGAGGTAGTTCGCGTAGTTGCGCAGGAACCCCTTCGTGTAGACGTCGCCGGGCAACTCCTTGTACTCGCCCCGTTCGAGGGCGGACAGGTAGCGGGCCCGGATCTTCGTGTCCCGCTCTGCCCGGTAGAGATCGACTCCCTTGCGCTCGCGGGCTGCATACAGACGTTCTGGCAGGGCCGGCGGTCGGCCGGCCGTCGGCGCCGCGTCGGCATCGCGCTCGAGGCCCTGATCAGCCTCGGAGCGCCGCGTGTACGGGCGCGGTGGGACCAGGCGCAGGCCCTCGGCCCGTGGCTCATTGGTCGTTCGTCGCGCGTCGTCCCGCGTCGTCATCGATCCCCGTCCTCACCGGCCACAACCGCGCGCGCGTCGGTACCCGACCTCGACGCAGAGGATACCCCTTCCCGGTCGCCGGTCCAGATCCCGGGGATGGGACGATCGTTCATCCGTCCGGCCCATCACCCTCGTCGATCGTGCGCAGCCAGTTGTCCGGGCCGTAGATCTGACGAGGCGAGGCCGGGTTGCGCGGATCCTGCGGGCCGATGATCCCGTAGCGCTCCATCTCATCCATCACCCGGCTGGCCCGGGCGAACCCGAGCTTGAGCTTCGTCTGGAGCATGGACGTGCTCGCCCGCTGCAAGCC
>JANLYK010000468.1:0-1950 GCA_031365595.1 Chloroflexota bacterium
CACCGCCACCGACGACGAGCTCTGGCAGGCCCTCGACATCGCCCAGGGCAAGGACTTCGTCGCCGAGATGGACGGCGGCCTCGAGGCGCCGATCACCCAGGGTGGCTCGAACGTGTCGGGCGGCCAGCGCCAGCGCCTCGCGATCGCCCGGGCGATCGTCAAGGACGCCGGGATCTACGTCTTCGACGACAGCTTCTCCGCCCTCGACTTCGCGACCGACGCCCGGCTGCGGGCCGCGCTCGAGCGGGAGCTCGGCGGGGCGACCGTGATCATCGTGGCGCAGCGGGTCGGGACGATCCTCAACGCCGACCGGATCATCGTCATGGACGCCGGGCGGATCGTCGGCAGCGGGACGCACCGCGAGCTGCTCGCGACGAACGAGACCTATCGCGAGATCGTCTACTCGCAGCTGTCCGAGTCGGAGGCGGTCGCATGAGCGAGCGACCGGGCGCCACCACCGGAGCCCCCACCGGAGCGCCGACGAGCGGTCCCGGGGCACCGGTCTTCCGCCCGAGCGCGGGCAGCGGTCCCGGCGCGGGCAGCGGTCCCGGCGCGGGGCCAGGCGGGCGACCCGGCGGACCGGGCGGCGGCCGCGGGCCCGGGATGATGGGCATGGGAATGGGCATGCCGCCGGCCAAGCCGAATGACTTCCGCGGCTCGTTCCGTCGGCTGTTCGGGACGCTCCGGCCCGAGCGTCCGCTGATCATCGGCGTGATCGGGCTGGCCGTCGTGAGCGTCTTCTTCAACGTGATCGGCCCGCGGATCATGGGCGATGCGATCAACACGATCTTCCAGGGCGCGCTGGGCAAGCAGCTCCTGTCGAGCGGACTGACCCAGGAGCAGCTCATCGCCCTGCTCCGGAGCCAGGGCCAGACGCAGCAGGCGGACCTCCTCAGCGGCCTGACCCTGACCCCGGGCGGGATCGACTTCGGGGCGCTCGGCGGCGTCCTGCTGTTCCTCGTCGGGGTCTACGTCCTCAGCTCGATCTTCAGCTGGATGCAGGGCTGGATCATGGCCGGCGTCACCCAGCGGGTGGTCCTCCGGCTGCGCATGGACGTCGACGAGAAGCTCGGCCGGCTGCCGCTCCGCTACTTCGACAGCCATCCCCGTGGCGACCTGCTGAGTCGGGTCACGAACGACATCGACAACATCGGCACGTCGCTCCAGCAGAGCCTGACCCAGCTGATCACATCGCTCCTGACGATCGTCGGGGTGCTGATCATGATGCTCCTGATCAGCCCGATCCTTGCAATCGTGTCCCTGCTCGCGGTGCCCGCCTCGCTGGTCGTGACGATCGTCATCGTCAAGCGCTCGCAGCAGCAGTTCGTGGCCCAGTGGGCGTCGACCGGAGCCCTGAACGGGCACGTCGAGGAGATGCATACCGGGCACGCGATCGTCAAGGCGTTCGGGCGTCAGCGCGAGGCGATCGAGACCTTCGACGCCGAGAACGAGCGGCTCTACGACGCGAGCCGGCGGGCCCAGTTCATCTCTGGAATCATCATGCCGGCGATGACCCTGATCTCGAACGTCGGGTACGTGGCGATCGCGGTGATCGGCGGCCTGCGCGTCGCGTCGGGCCAGATGACGCTCGGCGACGTGACCGCGTTCATCCAGTACTCGCGCCAGTTCACGTTCCCGATCGTCCAGACCGCGAGCATCGTCAACGTTCTCCAGTCGGCCATTGCCTCGGCCGAGCGCGTCTTCGAGCTCCTCGACGAGCCCGAGGAATCGGCCGACCCGGTGCCGGCGATCCCGCTCGGCGCGGCCGTCGGCGCGGTCCGGTTCGAGGACGTCTCCTTCCGCTACGAGCCCGACCGGCCGCTGATCGACGACCTCTCGCTCGACGTGTCCGCAGGCGCCACGATCGCGATCGTCGGCCCGACGGGCGCGGGCAAGACGACGCTCGTGAACCTCCTGATGCGCTTCTACGAGCTCGACGGCGGGCGGATC
>JANLYK010000474.1:0-5259 GCA_031365595.1 Chloroflexota bacterium
CCCGTCCTGCGCGACATCGACCTCGTGATCGGGGCGGGGGAGCGCGTCGCCCTGATCGGCCCCAACGGCGCCGGCAAGTCCACGCTCCTCCGGGCGATCACCGGGCTCGTGCAGCCGGTCGCCGGCGAGGTCCTTCTCGACGGGACGCCGATCGACAAGCTCCCGCGCTCGACGATCGCCCGGCGCCTGGCCGTCGTCCCGCAGCAGGCGGCTCTCCCGTTCGCGACCCGAGTCGAGGAGGTCGTCGCCCTCGGCCGGCTGCCCCACGAGGACCCGATCCGCGGCGCCCGACCGGCCGATCGGGCCGCGACCGCCGCCGCGATCGAACGGGTCGGGCTCGGTCACCTCCTCGGCCGCGACGCCCGCGAGCTCTCGCTGGGGGAACGACAACTGGTCCTCCTCGCGCTGGCCGTCGCCCAGGCGGCGCCGGTCCTGCTCCTCGACGAGCCGACCGTTCATCTGGACCTTCGCCACCAGGTCGGGGCGATGGAGCTCCTGACCGAACTGAACGAGCGCGACGGGACCGCGGTCGTGGCCGTCCTCCACGACCTCGGCCTGGCCTCGCTGTTCTTCCCGCGCCTCGTCCTGATCGATCGCGGCCGGCTCGTCGCCGACGGAACGCCGGCCGAGGTCCTGACCGACGAGCGGATCCGGGACGTGTTCGGGGTCGATCCCTCGATCGTCCGTCGGGTCGCGCCCGGGCTCGTGGCCCCGACGGCCTGACGGCCATTCGGCGATGATGCGCCGATGCGCATCGCCGACTTCGCCCTCGAACGATTCTTCGCCCGCTGGGAGTTCGCCGTCCGGCATCTCCTGTGCGCCTCGGACGTCGAGGGCTGGCGGATGGCCGATCTCCTCGCCCTGGCGGACGACGAGACCGCCGAGCTGTGGGCGGACCTGCGCCTCGGCTACACGGAAGCGCCCGGGCACCCGCTCCTCCGCGCGGAGATCGCGACCCTGTACGACACGCTCGAGGCCGACGACGTCCTCGTGTTCGCTGGCGCCGAGGAGGCGATCTTCTGCCTGTCGAACGTCCTGCTCGGGCCGGGCGACCACGCCGTCGTCACGTGGCCGGGCTACCAGAGCCTGTACGAGGTCGGCCGCGCGGCCGGCGCCGAAGTCACCCTGCACGAACTGCGCGAGGCCGACGGCTGGGCGCTCGACCCGGACCGGCTGATCGCGGCGCTCCGGCCGGAGACGCGCCTCGTCGTCGTGAACGCGCCGCACAACCCGACCGGGATGCTCCCGACCATCGTCGAGTGGCAGCGCCTGACCGGCGAGCTCGACCGGCGCGGGATCCACCTCCTCGCCGACGAGGTCTATCGCTACCTCGAATTCGACGAGGCCGATCGCCTGACCGCCGGCGCCGATGCCTTCGGGCGCGGCGTGTCACTCGGGGTCATGTCGAAGTCGTTCGCGCTGGCCGGCCTCCGGATCGGCTGGCTGGCGACCCGCGACCGCGACCTTCTCGCCCGGTGCGCCGCGTTCAAGGACTACACGACGATCTGCTCGTCGGCCCCGGCCGAGATCCTGGCCCTGATCGCGCTCCGCGCCCGGAACACCGTCCTGGCTCGTTCCCGCCGGATCGTCGCCGCCAACCTCGTCCACCTCGACCGCCTCTTCGCCGACCACGCCGATCGGTTCGCGTGGGTCCGCCCGCGCGGCGGCTCGATCGGCTTTGTCCAACTGCTTGGCGACGAGCCGATCGACGCCTTCGCTGCCCGTCTCGTCGAGACCGAGGGCATCCTGCTTCTGCCGGGCTCGCAGCTCGGGTTCGAGGGCAACCACTTCCGGATCGGGTTCGGCCGGGAGGACCTTCCGGAGGCGCTCGCCGGCCTCGAGCGCTTCCTCGATCAGGCGTCCGAGCGGCGCTGATCGTTCCGGGCCCGGCCCGAGCGACCGTGCCGGATCGGCCGCACGGGCCCTTGCGCCGTCGCCGATGATGGGCGCCGAACGACGACGATCCGGGGGCGGGTGTTCCGCCCGGGCGACGTCCGCTCTTCGAGGGTCCGGCGTCCATGGAGATCCATCTCGGGTCCGAGCGCATCTTCGTCCTCCAGCAGCGCCAGAGTGTCGACGAGCTCCGCCAGATCGCCATGGATCGCCGGACCCACGCGTTCGGGACCGGTCTGGGCTCGATCCTCCAGCGCCCGAAGTCCG
Source organism: Chloroflexota bacterium (assembly GCA_031365595.1). Taxonomy (GTDB): domain Bacteria; phylum Chloroflexota; class Limnocylindria; order Limnocylindrales; family CSP1-4; genus CF-46. The sequence continues at coordinate 2,161 of JANLYK010000474.1, forward strand.
ACGACGTCTTCCTCGCCACGACCCAGCGCCGGCTCGAGCCGTTCTGGCACGTGGCGGGGCGCGCGCAGTATGCCTACGAGCGGTCGCGTGACTACCAGGTCCCGGCGAGTGCGCCGGAGGTCCGCGAAGTGACGATCCACGGCGAGACGTACCCCATCTCGTCGGCGTCGGGCGGAGCGGGGCGGTTCACCGTCCCGGCGCTCGAACACTGTCGCGAGGAGATCGCGCACACGCTCGACGCCGACGCGCGGACCGGGGCCCGGGTCGCGGATGCGGCTGCGATCCTGTCCGGGCCACGCGACGAGATCGCCGATCCCGCGACTCTGTCGGCGGACGCGACGATCGTCGTCCCGCCCGAGCAGCGCGCCTCGTTCGTCGTCCGCCAGCTCCTCGCCGAGATGATGAAGCCCGTCCAGGCCGACCGGATCCTCGAGGAATCGCTGACCCTCGAGACGATCGACCTCTGCTATCGCCCGGTTTGGGCCTTCGAGTTCCACTGGCGAACGAAGGACAAGAAGGGCGTCGTCGAGATCGATGGGGTGACCGGCACGCTCCGCCACGGTGGCTCGCTCCTGCCCCAGTTCGGCAAGGTGATCAGCCGCGAAGCCCTGTTCGACATCGGCGCCGACACGATCGGCCTGCTCGTGCCGGGCGGGTCGATCGCGGTCAAGGTCGCCCGCGCCGCCCTCGACAAATCGTACTGAGCCGTCCGGACAGCGCTGCGGCTCAGGTCCGCTTGCGCTCGAGGTCGAGGAACGGCAGCTCCACGACCGTGGCCGGGACGCGGCCGCGCCGGCCCTCGACGGTCCACTCGACGTCGAGATTCGTGCCAGGCTTCTCATGGCTCGGCGGCACCGATGCCAGGGCGATCGCCTGCTTGAGGATCGGGCTCCAGCCCACCGACGTCGCCCGCCCCACCTGGCGGCCACCGACGAACACCGGGCGCGGCGATCGATCGACCACCGGCGAGATCGCCGGCGGCAGGCCCTGGGCGCTGAACAGACCCTCGATCCCATACCAGTCGAGCTCGAGGCCGACGAGCCGCCGGGCTGGACCGCCTGCGCGGGCCTCGCGCTCGAGCGCGAGCCGTCCGACGAAGTCGGCCTTGTCGAAGCTCACCAGGCGGCCGAGGCCGATCTCGCCCGGGCTGTAGTTCTGCTCCGGGTTCATGGCGTGGCGGGCCGACGTGTAGTCGACCTCGAGAAGGACGAGCCCTGCCTCGAGCCGGACGACGTCGAGAGCGAGCATCCCCGCCGGCCGGATCGCGTGGTCCTGGCCCGCCGCCCAGAGCGCGTCCCACAGCGCGACGGCGTGCTCCGCGGCGATCCAGAGCTCGTAGCCGAGGTCGCCGGTGTAGCCGGTCCGCGACACATCGAGGGCCACCTTCCGGCGCCCGACCTTGAGGGTCGTCGTGCGCCGTCGGAAGTAGCCGAGGTCGGCGAACGACTCGCCGGTGGCGGCCTCGAGGACGGCCCGCGCCTGGGGACCCTGGAGCGCGACTGCCGCGTCCCGCTCCGTGACGTCCTCGACCGTGACGTCCAGGCCGGCGCTGTTCATCCGGAGCCAGCGCAACTGCGGATCCGCCGCGGTCCAGCGGAACGAGCCGTCGTCGAGGGCGTGGACCGTGCCGTCGTCGATGACCTTGCCGTGCTCGTCGCACCACGGGGTGTAGAACACCTTGCCCGCGGTCAGCTTCGTCGCGTCGCGAGTGATCACCCGGTCCACCAGCCGCTGCGCATCCGGCCCGCCGACCACGTATTTGAACAGCGGGCTGACGTCGATGAGCGCTGCCGCCTCGCGGATCGCGTTGTACTCGATGTCGTGGGCATCGGCGTACGACGACGAGGCGTAGTAGCCGGACCACTCGCGCCACTGCTGCTTGCTGTTGAGCGGCGCGGTGGCAGGATGGAACGCGGTTCCGACGCTCACGTGGCTGGCGACCTCCTGGGACGATGGGAGGTCCAGTATGAAGGACGGGATGCACCCGGGGATGGTGGACGGCTCCGCCGCCCTGACGGCATGATCTCCGTCCAAGGGAGGGCGATGCCGTGCGAATCATGGTGACCGGTGGCTCGGGCAAGCTCGGTCGGGCGACGGTCGCGGATCTGCGCGCGCACGGCCACGAGACATGGAATCTCGACATCGTCCCGCCGCGCGACCCCGCCGGGCCCTTCACCCGCGTGGACCTCACGGATTTCGGCCAGGTCTATGAGTCGTTCCGCGGCCTCGACGAGGGCTGGCCGGCGATCGACGCCGTCGTTCACCTCGCGGCCGTTCCGGGCGCGTCGCAGGTCCCGAACGCGGCCCTCTTCGCGAACAACATTGTCGGGACGTACAACGTCTTTTCGGCCGCCCGTCACGCGGGCATCCGGAACGTCGTGTGGGCGTCGAGCGAGACGCTCCTCGGCCTGCCGTTCGACACGCCGCCACCGTATGTGCCGGTGGACGAGGAGTACGCCGTTCGCCCGGAGTCAGCCTACTCGCTGGCCAAGGCGCTCGACGAGGAGATGGCCCGCCACTTCTGTCGCTGGGATCCGGAGTTGAAGATGATCGGCCTGCGCTTCTCGAACGTGATGGAGCCGTCCGATTACGCGCGCTTCCCCGGCTTCGACACCGACCCGCTGGAGCGCAAGTGGAACCTGTGGGGCTACATCGACGCGCGCGATGGCGCGCAGGCAGTGAGGCTTGCCCTCGAGCACCGGGCCACCGGGATGGACGTCTTCGTCATCGCCAACGCAGACACCGTGATGGATCGCTCGTCCGCCGATCTCATGGCGGAGATCTTTCCTGGCGTCGAGGTCCGCCGGACGCTCGGCGAGCACGAGACGCTCCTCTCGATCGACAAGGCCCGCCGGGTCCTGGGCTACGAGCCGGGCCACGGCTGGCGCGACGAGGTCGGGCCGACCGGCTGAGCCGCGCGACCGGCCGGCTCAGCCCGCGGCGACGGCCTCGGCGCAACGCCGGATGGCGGCCACCGACAGGTCGGCATCGGCCTCGGTCGTGGACCAGTTCGAGACCGAGATCCGCATCGCGGCCTTGCCCTGCCAGGTCGTCCCTCCCAGCCAGCATGTGCCGTCGGCCTGGATCGCGGCGATCACG
>JANLYK010000514.1:0-1661 GCA_031365595.1 Chloroflexota bacterium
GCCGTCCTCACCCGTCGGCGACGGATCGTCGATTCGTCGTGACGCCGCGCGCGGCCGCGGCCGGCACCATGGGTGCGAGTGCGGGCCACACGAGTCCAGGCGCCGGCCCCTCCGGCAGCGTCGGCGACGGTTTCGGGGTACCCGTACCCTAGGGCGGCCGGGGTGGGCCAGACCCAGGCTCCGACGGCGGCTCTCAGCCGCTCGACGTGGACCTCGCCACGCTCGACGCGCATGTCGGCGCATCGGTTCGGGTCAGCGGCCTGGTCGCGGCTGTCTCACCTGATGGGTTCCGACTCGACGACGGGACGGCTCGCGCGGACGTCCGGCTGCGCGGCTCCGCGACCGGCCTCGCCGAGTCGATCTCGATCGGCGACGCACTCAGCGCCGTCGGTCGGGTCGAGCTCGATCCGGTGGTCGGCTCGGCGGTCGTCGTGGTCGAGGACCCGGCCGCAATCGCTCTCGTCGGCGGGTTGGCGAGTCCGGACGGCGACCCGACAGCGACGCCCGCTGCGTCCGCTGGAGCGGCGGCAGAATCGCCGGGACCCGAGGCTTCTGATCGCTCGTCCGCGGCGCTGGCGGCGGGCCTCGGCGAGCCGGCGATCCCCAATTTCGGGATCATCGGCCTCGTATTCGTGTCCCTGACTTCGCTTCTCGTCACGCTGCTTCGGCGTCAGCGCACACGCCGCCGGTTCGCTGCTCGGGTCGCGGCGCGTCTCGAGGCGGTCGTCGGTTCGGCGACCGTCAACGCTGCTCTTCTCCATCCTGCAGCCGCGATCTCGGCCACGCGCCTCGAACGCATGGTCGGGTCGCAACCGGGTCGCAACGGGTCACCGTCGGCCGACGATCCAACGGTTGTCGCGCGGTGACGGGGCCCGGGGACCGCGTCGCCCGGCCCCCGCCCAGCCCCCGCTCGACCCGCCGGGCCATGGGCTGAGCGTGGCCCCACGCTCAGCCCGTGCGTGGCCGTGCTTGACGCTCGTGAGAGCACGGGCCTATCCTCGGCCGAGTTTCGCGCCTGCGAAGCACGCCAGAGTGAGGGACGAGGTTTGCCGAACGCGGACCACCGCGTTGCCCTTCCGGCCGGAGAACGGCAGTACCACATCGGACTCGGACCGGGTGAACTGGCCGAGTACATCCTCCTCCCCGGCGACCCCGATCGAACCACCCGGATCGCTTCCCGACTCGAGAACATCGAGTTCGAGCGGCGTCACCGGGAGTTCGCCTCGGTCACCGGAACGTATCGCGGCACCCGGGTCTCGGTCGTCTCGACCGGGATCGGCACGGACAATGTCGAGATCACGGTGGCGGAAATCCTGGCGATCACGGATCGACCGACCTTCGTCCGGGTCGGCTCCTGCGGTGCCCTCCAGCCGGAGGTCGCCCTCGGGGACCTGATCGTCTCGACCGGAGCGGTCCGGCTCGAGTCGACCACGAGCTTCTTCGTCCACGACGGGTATCCGGCGGTCGCCGACTACGAGGCGGTCCTGGCCCTGATCGAGGCCGCGAATCGGCTCGGACATCGGACCCACGTCGGGTTGACGGCCACGGCACCGGGGTTCTTCGGGGCGCAAGGGCGCCCCATCCCGCAACTGCCCATCCGTTACCCTGACCTGGCGGAGGAGATGGCGCGCCAGCGCGTCATGAACTTCGAGATGGAGGCG
>JANLYK010000549.1:0-21165 GCA_031365595.1 Chloroflexota bacterium
GGCCGGGTGACGAGCGCCTCGTGGTCGTCGGCCGTGTCGAAGAAGCCGCCGGCGTGGTCGCTGAAGTGGTCCAGGATCGCGTCGGCGAGCTCGCGGGCGGTGACGAACCAGCGCTCGTCGAACGTCGCTTCGTATAGGGCGAGCAGGCCATCGGCGAGATCGGCGTAGTCCTCGAGCACGCCCTCGCCTGTCGAGCGCCCGTCCTTCCACGAGCGCCCGAGCCGCCCATCCGCGCGCCGGAGCCCGCCCAGGATCGCGTCGGCCGCAGCGATCGCGGCCGCGCGGTACCGCTCCCCCTCCTCGCCCGGCAGCAGCCGCCCGGCGTCGGCCAACGCCCCGATCGCGAGCCCGTTCCAGGCGGCGATCGCCTTGCCGTCGCGAGCCGGTTGGGGCCGTCCGGCTCGTCGCGCGAGCAGGCGCGAACGCGCATCCGCCAGCCGCGCCTCCCGTCCCGCGTCCACCGTCCCGTCCCCCGCCACCGCCGGCTGAAGCCGGGACAGGATCGTCCGGCCCTCCCAGTTGCCCTCGTCGCGAACGCCGTACGTGGCGGTGAACAGCTGCGCCTCGTCGCCGAGGACCTCGCGGATCTCGGCCGCGGTCCAGGTGAACGTCGAGCCTTCGACCCCGTCGGTGTCAGCGTCCTGGCTCGCGGCAAAGGTCCCGTCATCGCGACGGAGCTCGCGGAGGAGGTACTCGAGGACGCCGACCGCGACGTCTCGGTAGCGCGCCTCGCCAGTGACCCCCCACGCCCGGAGGTACGTGCGCGCGAGCTGGGCGTTGTCGTAGAGCATCTGCTCGAAGTGCGGGACGAGCCAGATCGGGTCGGTGGCATAGCGGTGGAAGCCGCCGCCGAGCTGGTCACGGATGCCGCCGTCGGCCATCCGATCGAGCGTGTAGCGGACCATCGCGGTCGGGCGGGCATCGCCGGCCGCCATTCGCCGGAGCAGGAAGTCGAGCGTCATCGGCTGCGGGAATTTCGGTGCCCCGCCCCAGCTGCCATTGAGCGAGTCGAACCGCGCGTGGAGGGCGTCGACCGTGGCCGCGAGGTCGGCGGCGGTCGGCAGGGCCCCGTCGGTCGGCAGCCGGTTCTGTTCGACGAGCGTGTCCACGAGTCGCTTGGCGGCGGCGACGACCTCGAGCCGCTGCTCGCGCCACGCCCGCGCGGCCCCCGACAGGACCTGACGGAACGACGGCAGGCCGTGATGCGGCTCGGGTGGGAAGTACGTCCCGCCGTAGAAGGGTTGCCCGTCCGGGGTCAGGAACACGCTCATCGGCCAGCCGCCTTGACCGGTCATCGCCTGGACGGCGCCCATGTAGACCTGGTCGAGGTCGGGCCGCTCCTCACGGTCGACCTTGATCGCGACGAAGTCCCGGTTCAGGTCGGCGGCCGTGGCCGCGTCCTCGAAGCTCTCGCGCTCCATGACGTGGCACCAGTGGCAGGCCGCGTACCCGATCGACAGGAAGATCGGCTTGTCATCGGCCCGCGCCCGGGCCAGCGCCTCGGGTCCCCACGGGTACCAATCGACCGGGTTGTGGGCGTGCTGGAGGAGGTACGGGCTGGTCTCGCCGGCGAGTCGATTGGCCATGCCCGAATGGTAGGGGGGAGCGTCAGAGGCGTCGGTACGTGCTTTCCGAGCGTCGCGCAACCTTGGTGATCGACACGATCCTGCTGGCGTCGTCGATGGCGAAGATCACCCGCAGGTCACCAACCCGGATCCGCCACATGTCGCGGCCCACCAGTTTCCGCGCATCGGTCGGTCGCGGAGTCGATGCGAGTCCGAGGATCCGGAAGTGAACGCGCGCTCCAACCGACGGCGGGAGCGCCCGGAACTGGCGCTGGGCCATCGGCAGGATCTGGACGCGATACGGCTCGCGGCTCATGGCTTGTCCGAGCCGTACGCCTCCTTGGTCTCGGCTGCCAGCGTCCGGAAGAACTCGCTGGCCTCGATTGCCCCGCCATCGCGTTCGTACTCGGCGATCGCGGCGACGGAGTCAGCGACGTCTTCGGCCTCTTCAAGCGCCTCCAGCCAGGCGTTGAGCGCTTCCTCGACGACGTCCTTGACCGAGCGGTCGTTGCGCGCGGCCTCCACCTTGATTGCGCGGTACAGGTCCTGATCGAGGTCGAACGTAGCCTTCACGCCACGACTCTACCAGCATGCTGTATTGCTGGCAAGCGGGCTTCCCATCGCACGAGCCGCGCCGCATCCGTGCGGAGTTTCGGCGGCCGTCCGTCAAGAGTCGCCGTTACCATCCGCCCATGCGTTACGGACTGTGCCTGCCGAACTTCACCAACCTCGCCTCGCCGGAGGCCATCGATGCCGCAGCCGCGGTCGCCGAGCGGCTCGGCTGGGAGGCCGTCTGGACGACCGACCACGTCCTCGTCGACAACAGCACCGAAGCGGCCGACTACCGGGTGAACTTCGATGTCATCGAAACCCTCGCCTGGGTCGGCGCTCGCCATCCGACTGTCCGACTCGCGACCTCGGTGATCGTCGTCCCGCAGCGGAATGCGGTCGTGCTGGCCAAGGAGCTCGCGACGCTCGACGCGCTGAGCGGCGGCCGGGTGATCGCCGGGATCGGGATCGGCTGGAGCGAGCGCGAGTTCGCGAACCTCGGGATGGCGGATCGGTTCCGGGTCCGCGGCGCCTACCTCGAGGAGACGATCGGGCTGTGGCGGCACCTCTGGGGCGGGTCCGGCGAGCCGTTCCAGGGCCGGTTCCACGAGCTGAGCGACTACGCGTTCGGGCCGCTGCCGGTACAGGGCGCGGGGCTGCCGATCTGGATCGGCGGCCGGGTCGATGCCGCGCTCGAGCGGGCCGGCCGCCTGGCCGACGGCTATCACTCGTCGGCGGCGTCACCCCAGGCCCTGGCCCGGCGCATCCCGGTGATCCGCGCCGCCGCCGACGCCGCCGGCCGCCCGATGCCGGTACTTTCGGCCCGCGTCCGGGTCGCCTTCTCGGAGCCCGTCCGCTCGGCCGCACCTCGCCCCTTCGCCATGCGCGGCTCGGCCGATGACGTGGCCGCCGAGGTCGCGAAGTTCGCCGCGCTAGGGTTCGAGCACCTGGCCCTGTTCTTCGAGGAGCCGACGACCGAGGCGCTGGTTGCCGCCGCGGAACGGTTCGACCGCGAGGTCGTGCGTGCCTGATCGCCTGAGCCAAGGCGACCTCGCGACCCTGTCGCTGCTCGACCGGGAGCAAGGCGTTTGCCCGAAAGGTCACAAGTGCCGCGTGGATCGCGAGCCCGGCTTCCGGATGTGCGAGACCTGCGATACCGCGGCATCGCGCTGATCTGTTGGCAGATCACGAACGACGACATCGTGCGCGCGGCCGAAGAGGATGCGAACCCAGTCGTCATCGAGTGGGCCCGATTGTTCGTCGCCGACCGAGTTTCTCCGTAGCCGTTCCGAATTTCCCACGCGTATCCTGGGCTGGTGGCAATCGATCGAGAGTGGCGAGTCCGGCTAGCGTCCTTCCAGTGGCTCGCCGAGCTCGGTGCCCCGAGCACAGAGCTGACTCGGACAACCCTCACTCGCGGATTCGAGCTGGATGGTGTCCGAATTCCGCTCCTCGGCCCGCAGGGGATCTGGAGTCCCGCAGGTTTTCGGGTGCCCTTGTCGATCGCGACCATCCCGTCGGGGCCTTACGCAGACCACGTCGACCCGACCTCCAATCGACTTCGCTACGCATATCGGGGAACCGACCCCGGCCACCGGGACAACGTCGGACTGCGCCGCGCCCTCGCGAACAGGACTCCGTTGATCTACTTCTTTCGAACGGACCCCGGGCACTACGTCGCGACATACCCGGTATACGTCGTGGGCGACGATCAACAGGCCTTGATGTTCTCCGTGAAGGTCGACGAAGCGTGGGTCCTACAGGGACTGGCTCCATCAGCCGTCGAGCTGCCAGACACGCCGCTTCGGAGGGAATACGCCACCCGAACGGTTCGGCAACGCCTCTTTCAAGCGGAGTTTCGCCGTCGGGTGGTTGACGCATACAGACAGCGGTGCGCCCTGTGCAGCCTCCGGCACCGAGAGCTTCTGGATGCGGCGCACATCACGGCGGACTCCGATGCCGGCGAGCCGATCGTGTCGAACGGCCTGGCCCTCTGCAAGCTGCACCATGCCGCCTTCGACGGCTTTTTCTTTGCAGTGACACCTGACTATCAAGTCGTCGTCAGGCCATCGATCCTCTTGGAGTCCGATGGGCCGATGCTCGTGGTCGGCCTTCAGCAGATCCACGGGTCCGTGATCAACCTACCCACACACGAAGACCAACGTCCGGACCGCGATCGTCTGGCGAGGCGGTACGAGGCGTTCGTGCGGGCCTCCTAACTACCTCGGGCGCGCGCTCGAGACGACGCCCGCTGTGCGGCCCTCGGGGTCGATCGCGCCGATGTCGGCGGTCGCGACCGTCTGACGGACTCGCTCGGGACGGGGAGCCGGCACGGGACGGGGCGTGCGGGCTTCGATCCGGCGTAACCAGACGAATCCGGCGACGCCGATCAAGGTCGTGACGACGGCGCCGATGAACAGGGCCAGCGGCACGCTGAACGCCGAGGCGATCGCGCCCATCAGCAGCCCGCCCGCGGGCACGGAGCCCGCGAACACGGTCGTGTACACGCTCATCACCCGGCCCCGGAGCTGATCCGGGACGGCGAGCTGGATCGTGGCGTTGGCCGACACCGCCATCGCGATCGCGCCGACGCCCGCAATCGACATGGCAACGAGCGAGAGCGGGAACGAGGTCGAGAGCGCGAGGACGACGCTGCCCAGCCCAAGCGCGACGGCTCCCAACGCGATCGGGCGGGGACCGGGCTTCTTCTTGAACGCTACCCACAGCGCGGCCACGGTCGAGCCGACCCCGGACGCGGCCATCAGGAACCCGTAGCCGGACGCGCCGACCTTGAGGACGTTGTCGGCGAGCGGCGGGACGAGGACCTGGAAGTTCATCCCGAACGTCGCGGCGAGCCCGACGATCACGACCGCCAGGAGCACCCGCGGCGTCGAGCGGACATAGCGCGCGCCCTCGGCCAGATTCTCGACGACCTCCGACCAGCTCGTCGGGCGCGGGCTCGACGGCACCGGGCGGAGCTCGGCATCGCGCATCGCCGTGTAGCTGGCGATCACGGCGAGGAAGCTGAGGCCGTTGATCAGGAACGCGATCGAAATGTCGAAGGCGCCGATCAGCAGGCCGGCGGCGGCCGGGCCGAGGATCCGCGACGCGTTGAACAGCGCGGCGTTCAGCCCGACGGCATTCGCCATGTCGTCGCGCCCGACCATCTCGACCGCGAACGCCTGGCGGGCCGGCATGTCGACCGCGTTGGCGATCCCGAGCAGGGCACCGAGGATCATCACGTGCCAGACCTGGACGACACCGGTTGCAGTCAGCCCGAACAGCACGAACGCAAGAAGCATCGCCACGGTCTGCGTCGCCATCAAGGTCTGGCGCTTGGGCAGCTGATCCGCGATCACCCCGCCGAACAGGCCGAACAGGATCACCGGCCCGAACTGGGCAAGCGCCACGAGGCCCAGCCAGAGCGGATCGTGGGTCAGCTGGAGAACGAGCCAGCCCTGGGCGACCTGCTGCATCCAGGTCCCGACGAGCGAGATCGCCTGGCCGGCGAAGAACAGCCGGTAGTTGCGGTGGCGGAAGGCGCGCGCGCCCGAGAACGTGATCGTCATTGGCCGGTCTCGTCCAGCGTCGCGGCCACCGGCCGGGAGCCCGAGCGGGTGTGGACGTGGGGCGCAGGCTCGCGCCCGGCGTCGAGCTCGCTGAGATGGAGCCGGAGGTGGTCGCGCCGGCCCTCGGCCTCCTCGACCATCCCGGCCAGGCGGGCCATCTTCTCGCGGAGGGACTCGATCTGGCGCTCGACCCGGCCAAGGGTGTCGGTGACGATCGCTCGCCGCTCGGCCGGGTCCTCGGTCGTCCGGAAGCGATCACGGTTGCGCGCCCGCATCGCCTCGTCCTCGAGGAGCTGGCCGATCTCGGTCAAGCTGAACCCGGCGTCGTCGCGGAGGCCCTTGATGAACCGAAGACGCTCGACGTCGTCGGCGTCGTACAGGCGATACGCGCCCTCGGACCGGGCAGCCGGCGCGAGCAGGCCCAGCTCCTCGTAGTAGCGGATCGCGCGGGCGGTCAGCCCGAGCTCGGCGCCGACGTCCTGGATCCGGCGCAGCCGCGGCTCGGCCTCGGTCGGGACGGGCGCGGCGGGGCCGGTCAGGGCGGAACGGGCGGAGTGACTCACCCCCCGAGGATACCACAACCTTGCCGTTAACGTAAAGGTCAACGTCTGCCTGTTGACAGGTTGCACTGCGCCGGCGTATATATATCGTCAATCGATATATCGATCACCGGCACAGCGGAGTCACGATGCAGACCAAGCTTCCAGAATTCGGTCGTCTGGCCGAGCCGACTCTCCTCATCCTGGTCAGCCTCAGCGATGGCCCGAAACACGGCTACGCGATGATGCAGGACATCGAGGCGGGAACCGGCCGGCCGATGGGCGCCGGCACGCTCTACGCGGCCCTTGCCCGGCTCGAGGAGCGCGGCTTGATCGAGCCGCTTCCGCCCGTCGACCGGCGCCGGCCGTACCAGCTCACCGCGGTCGGCGCGACGAACCTCGCCGAGCAGCTCCGCGGCCTGTCGGAATTCGCCCAGATGGGTCTCCGTCAGCTCGGCGACTCCCAGCCATGAACCTGAATCGGGCCCTGGTCCGGCTCTATCCGACCAGCTGGCGTGCCCGGTACGGCGAGGAGTTCACGGCCCTCCTCGAGGAGCGGCCGGTCGGTCCATTCGACGTCGCCGACATCGTCCTCGGCGCCATGGATGCCCGGCTCCGGCTGCGCAACCTGCACGCCGCCCGCGAACCAGGAGGAATTTCGATGTCTCTTCGGATCGGTGGCATGGCGGCCATCGCCGGCGCCGCACTCCTTGCGCTCGCCGCCCTCGTGAGCATGGGCCTCGCCGAGACCAGTGAGGCGGTTCCGGGCATCCTGTTCGTCACGGGTCTGGCGCTGCTGCTCGTCGCGCTAGCCGGGATGAGCGCATTCCAGGCTCGAGCCCATCCACGACTGGCGTGGGTCGCCTTTGCGGTGCCCGCGGTTGGTACCCTCGTGTCCGTCCTCGGCCTGGTGGGCATGTCGATCGTCGGGGAATGGGCGTGGACCGTCTGGTTCTTCGGGACGCTGACCGCCCTTGTCGGATCGGCGTTGTTCGCTGTGGTCACCTACCGGACGGCGGCCTTGTCACGCGGCGCGGCCCTCCTGCTCGGCGTCGGGTCCGTTCTGCCGTTCGCCGGGCTCGTCGTGCCCGACTCCACGATCGTGCTGCCGCCGGCGATCGCCTGCTTCCTCGTCGGCTGGTTCCTGCTGGGCGTCCATGCGATCCGCCTCGACCGGCCGGCCACGGTCGCGCGACCAGTCTGAGCAGACCATGCACCTTGTGATGCCTATTCAACATTGACACCACGGCCCGTGGTACATACGCTCCGCGCGTGGAAGCCGCACCCCTCGTTGATCGCCTCGTTCGTCTCGGGCTGACCACGTACGAGGCGCGTGCCTACCTCGCCCTCGTCCGGCGCGACGCGTACACGGCCGCCCAGGTGGCTCGCCAGTCGGGCGTGCCCCGCCAGCGGATCTACGACGTCCTCGGCACCCTCGTCGAGAAGGGCCTCGCCTCGACTCGTCCGGGCACCGTCGTCAAGTACGCGGCGATCTCGCCGGATCTGGCAATCGAGCGGCTGGTGGCCGCGCACCGCGCGTCGCTCGTCGAGCTGGAGCGGGACGCATCCGAGGTCGCCGCCTCGCTCGGCCCCCAGTTCACGGCCGGCCAGACCCACAGCGACCCGCTCGACTACATCGAGATCCTGCGCGATCGCGGCGCGATCAACGAGCGCTTCGCCGAGCTCCAGGCCGGGGTCAAGCGCGAGATCCTGGTCTTCACGAAGCCGCCTTACGCCACGCCGCCGCAGGAGAACGACGAGGGGATCCAGGTCTCCCGGACCCACGTCGCGCGGAGTGTCTACGAACTCTCGATCCTCGACGATCCGGCCACGACCGAGGGCGTCCGGCGATTCATTGAGGCCGGCGAGGAGGCGCGCTTCGTCGATGAGGTCCCGCTCAAGCTCGTGATTATCGACGAGGCCATCGTCATGTTCGGGATGCAGGACCCGGTCGCCGGACCCTCGGAGCTCACGATCATGGTCGTCGAGCATCCGGCCCTCGCCCGGACCCTCAAGATCTCGTTCCAGTCCGTCTGGGATCGCGGCCTGACGTTCGATCAGGCCTACGACCTGCGCGTCAGCCGTCGCACGCAGACCGCCTGACCAACCGCCACCGACGAGTGGGGCGCCGGGGGGCTCCAGGGAGCACCGACGTTTGATGACCCGAACCAACGGCACGACTGACCGAACGGCAAGGACGTCGCCGCGCCGATCCATGCGCGGGCGGCTCCTTGTCGGGCTTGCCGCTCTCGGGATCCTCGCCGCGCTGCCGGGTCCGGCGCTCGCGGTGGGGATCGGTAGGCCGAGTGCCAGCAGGGACGCGACACCGACCGCGGCGGCGCCCGACCCCACGCCGAAGCTTCGCGCCGACCTCGCGGCCATGGTCGAGGGCGCCGTCGCGCCCGATGCCCGGATTGCCGGTCTCGTTGCGGGCCTGGCTGCGGGTGAGCTCGCGTTCTTCGCCGTGCTCGACAGTCCCCTCGACGCGGCCCGGCGGGCGACGCTCGAGGGCCTGGGCGTCCGCGTCCTGCGCACCTACCGGACGGTCGACGCCGTGGCCCTTGCCGGTTCCCCGGTCGCGGTTCTCGGCGTCGCGGCCCTCGCCTGGACGCGCTGGCTGGCGCCGGTCGAGGTCGTGGTGGCCCTCGCCGACCCCCCGGCCGATCCCCTCCCCGACCAGACCCGGGGCGGCCCGGCCGATGTCGGCGCCACCGAGCAGTGGGCAAGCGGGGTCACCGGAACCGGCGTCCGGATCGCCGTCCTCGACACCGGTCACGATCCCCTCCACCCCGACCTCGACGATCTCGATTTCCGGCGCTGGTCGACGGTCCTGCCGCCGGCGGGCGCCAAGCTCGTGGATGCTCGCAACTTCAACGGCGGCGGCTGCGCCCCGTTCGCCGGCGACGGTCATGGCCACGGGACGCACGTCGCCGCGATCGCCACCGGTACCGCCGAGGGCGGCCCGACGGCCGACGACGATGGCAAGTACGCGGGCGTGGCGCCGGGCGCCGAGCTGGCGGTCGGCAAGGTCCTGACCGATGCCGGGGCGGGCGTCAATAGCGACCTGATCGCGGCCCTCGAGTGGGCGGCGATGCCCGCCGAGAGCGGCCCGACCGGGTGCGCGATCGGGGCGGATATCGTGAACCTCAGCCTCGGCTCGGAGGCCCGCCCGACCCGCCTCAACTCCGGCCAGGACGCGGATCTCGTCTCGCTCGTCGTGAACCGACTGGCGGTCCGCTACGGGACGCTGATCGTGGCCGCGGCCGGCAACAGCGGTCCGTACATCGGGAGCGTCCTCGAGACGCCCGGCTCGGCGTCGCAGGCGTTGTCGGTCGGGGCGACGGCGAAGGACTGGGATATCAATCACGACGACACGCTCAGCGGCGACACGTGCGCCGGTTATCGCCACCCGCGCTCGCCGTCCTCGTCCGACAACGATTGCCGCGGCGGCGTCGGGACCCAGGGCCCGTCGGTCGCGGCGTTCTCGTCCCGTGGTCCGAGCGGCGACTTGTGGCTGCGGCCCGATCTCGTCGCCCCGGGCTACGCGATCGTGTCGGCCCAGTCGTCGACGGGCACGGCTCTCGCCGGCAACGACCTGAACCTCGGCACGCGGACCGATCCGTTCTATGCGACCGCGTCGGGCACGTCGATGGCAGCGCCGGCTACGGCCGGCAGTGCAGCCCTCGTCCTCGAGGCCTATCGCGACGCCCACGGCACGAGTCCGTCGGGTGGGTCCGGGCTGACCGGCCTGCGCGCGCCGACCCATGCCCTCCTCCGGGCCGCCCTGATGAACACCGCCGGCAGCGGCCTCGAGGAAGCCCGCTGGATCCTCACGACCGACGCCGCGACCCGGCTCGCCTGCCCCCACGACGTGCTCGATCCTCTCGATCCGACCTATTGCTTCTTCGCCGACCTCATCGCCGGGGCCGTCGCCGACAGCATGGGCTCGCTGACCCTGTACGAGGTCCGCAACGGGGCCGCCGATCCGCAGGTCGGGCCGCTGGCCGAAGGTGCCGGCAAGCTGAACATCGGCCGGGCGATCCGGGCGATCCGCGACGGCCTCGTGATCTACAGCGCCGCCTCGGGCACAGGCGCGGACGCAGGCACCGGTCCGCGCGACCTCCAGGGCAGCTGGCAGGTCGGATCAATCGGAGCCGGATCGACCAACAGCCAGCGGTTCGTCGTGCACGCGGCACCGGGCGTGCCCACAGCGAGCGTGTCCTTTGCCTTCGAGGGCGGATCCCCGTCCGACGGCAGCCGGGCGATCCCGAGCTCCTGGGCGGTCGCCCTGCCCGCCGGCACGTCGGTCCCGGCCGGCGGCGAGAGCATCGTGACCTTCCGCCTGACCGTCCCGACCGACGCGGCCGCCGGCATCTACACGGGCGCCGTGCTCGCGCGGACGAGCACCGGCACCACGCTCCGGATCCCGGTCTTCGCTGCGGTCGCGGTCCACGATCCCGATCCCGCCGCGGCCAACGCACCCGGCCCCCAGGCGGTGATCGCCTCGGAGCGCGACGTCTACGCCAAGGACGACACGCTCTGGCCGTCCGCCGCGGGTGCCGCCGCCGGCGCGACCGCCGACTGGCGGGTCTACCCGGTCGATCTCGGCACGGGGCTCGGTGAGGCGCGCTTCGCGGTCGTCGACACCGCCGCCGGCGACGAGACCTACGACATCTATGTGTACGACGCGCGCTTCGATCTCCTCGCGAGCACCCACCCGTTCGCGGCCCCGGGCGTGACAGACGTCCCGGCCCAGCGCGGGCGCGGCCCGTCGACCGCGGCCGACCCGACGACCCTGGTCCGTGCCGCGCCGGCCGCGGGACGGCACTACATCGCGGTCAACCGGGCCCGGATCGGGCGCGGGCCGACCGAAGGGGGCGGCGACATGGGCGCGTTCCGGCTGACCCTCGACGAGATCGCCGCGACCGGACCCGCCCGGGCGACCGCGATCGCGTACGAGGGCGACCACGTGTTCCGCCAGGGCACGGCCGGCCGGCTCGCCGCGCGTCTGACCGCGGCCGACGGGACGCCGATCGCGGGTCGTGCGCTGCGCTTCACGTTCGACACGGGCGCGGCGCCGTGCCCGGGTGGCGCGTGCGTGGCGACGACCGGACCCGACGGCCTCGCCCAGATCGCCACCGAACCGATCGCCCTGGCCAACGGGATCCATGACGTCCACGTCCGGTTCGCCGGCGACGCGGCGTGGGCCCCGGCGGCGGCCGACGCCCTGGCGATCGTCATCGGGAAGGATCCGCCGCCGGTCGGTGGTGGCGCTGGCGCCGGCACGGCCCAGGGCGGCGGCTGGTTCGTGCCCGACGGCACGACGCCGGGTCGCGGCGACGCGGGCCGGATCCACATGGCTCTCGAGGTCCGGACGGCGCTGCCCACTCCTACTGGCGACCTGCGCTGGACCGACAAGGCCGCCGGGCTGGACCTCCGCCTCGAGTCCTGGACCAGCATCATCGTCAACCGCGACACGCGCGAAGCGACCGCGACCGGGCGAGCCCGAACCGCGGCCGGTTCGACCGTCTCGTTCGAGCTGACGGTGCGCGACGTGGGCGAACCGGGTCGCGACCACGACACCGTTCGGCTGCGCCTGCTCGACGGCTCCTACGACCGGACCGGCACGCTCGGCGGCGGCAACATCCAGGTCCGTCCCGGCTGACCTCGCGGCGTCGGTTCAGCCCGGCGCCAGCCCGCCAATCGCCCGGGTGCGTCGCCGCCCGGACCCGGAATTGCCGACCTCGCCGCGCATTGCAACGACGTATCAGTCCGTCGTCGCCGGCTTGACACCCCTTCCAGTGGTGTGCTATTCCTCGCTGATCACGGGGGGAAGAACCACGGGCAGTGGTGACACTGCCGTCGAGGAGGAGCACCGGATGTCGCACTGGTTGACCCTCGCCCGCGCCAAACGGCGCCTGGCGACCCTGACTCTCGTCCTCGTTCTCGTCGGGTTGGCCCCGGCGGCGCCCGCCCTGGCGACCGCCGGCGCGACCGAGCGCTACCTCGTCGTCTTCAGCGGTACGTACGCCCTTGACGGGACGTACGCCCTCGGTGGCGACTACGCCCTGAACCACACCTACGCGCTCCAGGCCGTGACGGCTGCCGGTGGCACCGTGACGAGCGACCTCAGCCACCAGATCGGGGTGATGGTCGTCGAGTCCGCGAGCAGCCAGTTCTACGCCCTGATGTCCAGCTACGCGCTCGTCCAGGTCGTCGGCAGCGATGCGTCGTTCCAGGGCATGCCGAGCGCGGCCCAGAACGCCCAGGCGCCACGGGTCGACGGCAAGGGCAAGGGCGGCGGCGGCGCCGAGCAGACCGTGGATCCGCTCGAGAGCCAGCAATGGGACATGGCGATGATCCGGACGCCGCAGGCTCACGATCGCCAGGCCGGCTGGCGGGCGGTCGACGTCGGCGTCCTCGACTCGGGCATCGACGCCACGCACCTCGACTTCGACGACGACGGCATCCCGGGTGGCTCGACCAACGTCGACTGCGCCCGCGGTCGCGACTTCACCGCCGACGGCGCGCCGGCCGATCCGGGGGTCGGAACGCCGCTGCCATGCGTGGACAACAACTTCCATGGGACGCACGTGGCGGGCACGATCGCGGCCCAGGCCAACGGCGTCGGGATCGTCGGAGTCGCCCCGAACGTGACCCTCGTCCCGGTCAAGGTCTGCGATGCCGACGGCCATTGCTACTTCAGCGATGTCGTCGACGGCCTGACCTACGCCGGAGACGCGAAGCTCGACGTCATCAACATGAGCTTCTTCGTGGACGACGACACGTTCCAGGCGTCGACCGAGTTCAAGTGCGCGTCGGACCCGACCCAGAAGGCGTTCCGCGAGTCCGTGCAGCGAGCCCTCGACTATGCCCGCAAGCAGGGGGTCGTGTCGGTCGCCGCGCTCGGCAACAGCGATCAGGACCTCGCCCACCCGTTTGACGCCGACGGTCAGCCGATCGATCCCGAGTGCGACGTGGTCCCGGCCGAGTCCACCGGCGTGATCGGCACGGTCGCCCTCGGCGGCCGCTCGGAGAAGTCCGACTACTCGAACTACGGCCTCGGCGCGGCCGACATCTCGGCGCCCGGCGGCAACGGCCTGACCGGGGACTGCACGAACGCCGACATGATCCTCTCGACGCTGCCGGGCAACAGTTACGGCTGCATCAGCGGGACCTCGATGGCGTCGCCCCACGCGGCCGGCGTCGTGGCTCTGATCGTCAGCCAGTTCGGTCAGCTCAAGAACGGCGACGTCGCCCTGCCGTACGACAAGGCGTACTCGATCCTGACCTCGACCGCGGTCGACGTCGGCAAGGCCGGCTACGACGGCTGCTTCGGCTACGGTCGGATCGATGCCCTACGAGCGATCACCAAGGACACCCGGGCCACCTCGGACGCCAGCGCGCCGGCCTGCACCGAGGTCGGCCAGTAGTCGATCCGCCTGACTCCCCCGCCCGCGGGCCGTCTTGCGACGGGCGGCCCACTCCTCGGCGACGCGTCGTCCTTTCCGACGGCGCGTCGCCCCTCCCCCGATCGTGTCTCACCCCCCAGTCGAGGAGACCTTACCGATGCGCTCGTTCCGAATCCGATCCCTGGGCGCCCTCGCGCTCAGCCTCGTCGTCCTCGCCCAGACCGTGGCCGGCGCCACGTCGGCGATCAGCGTGACCTCCGTCGGCGGCCAGGCCGTCAAGAGCGGGGCCATCAAGGATCCGCTGAGCGGCTCCGTGGACGTGCGCGGGAGCGCGACCCTCGGCACCTCCGGCGGCTCGTCCGCGCCGGCCGCGACCCCACTCGTGGCCGACGCCGGCGACAGTTCCTTCGTGAAGATCGGTCAGCCCGCCTACCTCGTCGGCGTGGGCTTCGGCGGCGTCGAGCCGTATACGTTCGCCTGGACCACGACCGCGGGCACGATCGAGGGCGCCAACGTTCCGACCGCGGCCTTCGGGACGAGCGGCCTCGCCGCCGGGACGTACCCGATCAGCCTGCGCGTGACCGACGCCGCGGGCGCGAGTGCCACCGACACCGTCAAGATCGCGGTCTACGATCCGAATCCGGCCGTCCTCCTCGACAACACCGTCGCCGACTCGACCCCCGGCACGCTTCTCGACGGCGGCGAGGTGCGCTTCGCGGTCAACGTTCCTGCCGGCACCCTCCGGATCGACGCGACCATCTCCTGGAGCATCCCGGCCAACGACTACGACGCGATCCTGCTCGACCCGGCCGGTGTCCAGCGCGATGACAACGGCGAGGCGGCCGGCACACCCGAGGTCCTCGGCTACGCCAACCCGGCCCCCGGGACCTGGACGATCGTCATGACCAAGTACGCCACCTTCACCGAGCCCGCCCTGCACGTCGTGGCCACCGGGGTTTCCACGGTGGATCCGCGCCCGATCGCCGACACGGCCGGCCCGTTCCGCTTCCTGACCGGCGCGACCCAGACGCTGACCGCGACCGCGACCGGTGGCACGGCTCCGCTCGCGAGCGGCTGGGACACCGACCTCGACGGGCGCCTCGACGCGACCGGCACGAGCGTCACGACCCGGTTCGCGGCCGGTCGCCATCTCGTGACCTTCCGGACCACCGATGCCAAGGGCTTCGAGCGGCGCGAGACGACGAGCGTCCTGGTCGGCACGAGCGCCGAGCTGGCGAAGGCGACCACGGCCCTGACCGTCGTCGGCGTGGCCGACTCCGGAATCAACCCGTACCACCTCGAATTCAGCGCGACGACCTACCCGGATCCCGACGTCCTCGCCCTGACCGCCAACTTCACCCGCCACCCGTCCGAGTACATCCCGGGCTATCCGGCCACCTCCACCGCGCTCCCGCTCACCCTCGGCCAGGGCTACTACCCGGCCAAGGACAAGGCGACGTTCGCGGCGATCGAACAGGGCAAGATGTACTGGATCCCGGGCACCAAGATCATCGGGGCGATCGATGCGAACAATTCGTCGGCCTCCAACGCGGCCGCCGACGCCACCCCGATCCTCGATGACGACGGCCACGGAACCGGCTCGACGTCCGTCTCGACCGGAAACCGCTACGGCTACTGCCCGACGTGCCTGCTGTTCTTCGTCGAAGGCCTCGACGAGAGCATCGCCTCGGCCCTCCCCTTCGTGGACATCACCTCCCACAGCTTCGGCTACCAGGCCGGCCTGCCGATCGGGCCGGTCGTCGGACCCAACGAGGGCACGAAGGCAGCCGCCGAGCGCGGCCAGATCGTCCTCTTCGCCGCCGGCAATGGCGTCGGCAACGCGTTCGACGTTCCGGTCTCGACGTACGGCTCCGACCAGACCGGCGCCTCGTGGAACATCACCGTCGGGGCAATCCGCCGCGATAACCAGCGGGCGATCGTCGGCGACGGAATCCCGGTCGACATCAGCGCGTGGGGCGACGGCAACCTGCCCTCGGCCTGCCGGACCGGGACCGTCGGCCAGTGCGCGTTCGGCGGGACGTCGGCGGCCACCCCGTACACGGCCGGGATCTTCGGCACCGTCCTGACCGGCGTCCGCCAGGCCATCGGCGACCCGCGCGTCGGCCAGCGGCCCGGACAGGTCGTCGCCGAGGGCACGGCCGTGGCGGACTCGATCTACCTGTCCGACGGCAAGCTGACCCGGAGCGAGCTGCGCGAGGCCGTCCTCAAGACCGCCTTCCCGCTCAACCAGGACAACAAGACCTCGACCTTCCCGTTCCCGATGACGGCGCCCTACGCGGGCGAGAGCAACGTCCTGTTCGAGGGCTACGGTGCGGCGACCCCCGAGAGCGCGAAGCGCGCGATCGACGTGATCCTCGGCCGGGCGCTCCTGCCGGATCGTTCGTTCGAGGACCAGTTCTTCGTCCTCGACCAGGCGATCAAGGACACGCTGTACGGCGGCTATGACCGGGACGGCGACGGGGACGTCGACTTCCAGGGCCTGGCCGGCATGAACCTCACGCCCGCCTCGGTGGCCAGCGTCGATGGCACGATGGCGGCCCTCCGCCTCGCGGCCCAGAAGACCGGCGCAGCGAGCGCGCTGACGACCCCGACCGGCCAGAACGCCCTGACCTTCTATCTCCATCGCCGATTCACGGCCGAACCGGACAAGCCGGTCGCGTGCAACGCCGACGACAACGAGTCGTACCTCGACACGAGCGACACGGCGGGCGATCTCGAGTGCTTCGAGAACCGGGTGACGTCGGTCGCGGCCGCCTTCCGGCCGGTCGGGATCTACGCCTCCACCGGAACCCTCGAGGCGCCGCTGCCGGCGGGCTCCGACGTCTACGCGACGGTGTACCTGACCTCCGAATCGCCAACCGTCGGCCGGCCGACGGGCGTCCTGATGGCCACCGATCGCGAGATCGGCTCGGGCGCCGCCCCGGTCCAGCCGATCCTCGGGTTCGGGCCGGGCGCCGGCTCCAATGCGCAGGGCAATCCCCTGCCGGACGGCGGCGCCTGCGCCACGGTCGGCGATGCGTGCTGGACGAAGTTTGACCTGTCGTTCAAGACGACCCGACCGGCGTTCACGGGCGAGCAGGTCACGTTCCAGATCCAGCTGATCGGCGTCCGGGCGTGGGCCTTCGGCCACGAGGGCGGCCACGCGTCGAAGGTCGCGATCGTCGCGGCCCCAATGCCGGCCTCGGGCCTCGAGTTCGGAGCGTCGATCGAGAGCCCGGCGAACGGCTCGACGGTCGTCGCCGGATCGTCCGTCGTGGCCGGTGGGCGGTATGCCTTCCCCGACCTCGGCAGCGATCCGACCGGCGCCGGCGATCACTCGACCACCCGCCGGGTCGAGGTGTCGCTCGACGATCCGGCGTTCGGGCACGCCCTGACCGCGACCCTCGACCCTGGGAGCAGGACGTGGAGCGCGGCGCTTGGCTCGCCGGCGGCCGGCAGCCACACGGTGTATGCCCGGGCGGCGATCGACCAGACCCGGTCGGCCGTGGCGTCGTCGACCTTCACGGTCGGGCCCGACGCCCGGGTCGAGTGGCAGATCGTGGATCGCAACGCCGCCCCCGATCCGGCCGGCTGGCGAACGGCCAACGGCACGACCGCGTGGCAGTACGCCTTCGCGACGAGCGACTACGGGACCGGTCAGCGGACGCTGATCACCCGGCTCGTCGAAGCCGGGCTCGAGACCGGCCGATCGACGGTCAAGGCCCGGTTCCGCTAGACCACTTCGAACCGGAACGGGGATCGCCGCTGTGCCCGGCGGCGATCCCCGGTCCCGGTTTCGTGCCGGTTCGTCGCCCCCACCCAGCCCGGATCAGCGGTGTCAACGCGCACCATCAGGTCGCCAACCGCGGTGAACCCAGGTCCGCGTAACGGAGAATGAATGGTCGACGGGTATGGTGGGGTCCGGTCGATCGCGGTAAGGTCCGCGCACATCCACAGGAGCATTCGGGCGACGTGGCCAGACGCCAATCTTCGGTGATCCGGATCACAGCACTCGCGCTGGTGACCACGCTGGTTCTCATCGCGCTGCCGTTCGGCGCGGTCGTCGGGGCGGCCACCCGGCCTGATCCCAAGGTGGTCCTGATCGTCGGTCCGGCTGGCGGCGCGACCCCGTATTACCGGCGCCTTGCCGACGAGGCCGCTGCCGCCGCGTCGAAGCTGACCTCGAACGTTGTCAAGGTCTATTCCCCGAACGCGACCTGGCCGAATGTCCGGGCGGCTCTCCAGGGCGCGTCGGTCGTCGTCTATCTCGGACACGGCAACGGCTTCCCGAGCATCTACCGGCCGGCGCTCAACCCGCCGACCCAGAACGGGTTCGGACTGAACCCGCATGCCGGCGCGGCGGACTCGCACCAGTACTTCGGCGAGCAGCACATCGGCGACCAGATCAAGCTCGCCAAGGACGCGGTCGTCGTGTTCAGCCACCTCTGCTATGCCAGTGGCAACACCGAGCCGGGCCTCGCCGAGGGCACCTTCGAGCAGGCCCAGCAGCGCGTCGACAACTATGCGGCCGGCTTCTTCCGGGCCGGTGCCGGCGCCGTGATCGCGGACGCCTACCTGGCGCCGAGCTACTACGTCACGAGCGTGCTGAGGGGCACCCGTTCGATCGACTCGATCTGGAAGAACGCCCCGAACCGGAACGACCACTTCCTGCGCTTCGCGAGCCAGCGGACGAAGGGCGCGATCGCCCAGATGGATCCCGATAAGGTCGATTCCGGCTTCCACCGCTCGATCGTCCTGAAAGGGAAGCTGACGAGCGGCCAGGTCCTCGGTAACGCGGTCCGCGGGCCGGGCCAGCCGGAGATCGTCCTCGAGCCGACGCTCGCCGGGCTCGGGGTGACATTCGGGGCGCCGGACCTCTCGACGCCGCCCACCGCCGGGACGAAGACATCCCTGATCCTGCCGGTTGCGGCCGATGCCGCCGCCCTCCTGCCCGACAAGCTGATGATCGGGACGCGCTGGGATCGCCTCGAGGGCGGGCCTGTCGAGCCGGTCGAGCCCACGACGCCGGTGCCGCCGTCGGCAGGCCCGAGCAGTTCACCGAGCGGCCCGAGCGCGGCCCCGTCCGGAGACGATCCGGGCACGACCGCCGCCTCCCCGCCCCCCATCGACCTCGTCGTGCCGGAGCAGGCCGGCGAGGTCGTCGCGCCGGTGAAGGCTACGAAGCGCGCCGGTGGCGGGCTCGCGGTCCCGGTCGCCGTGCCCACGAGCCCGGGGCTGTATCGCCTCGTCTCGACCGTGCACCAGGCCGACGGCGTGGCCTTCGATGCCGCGACCCAGGCGCTGATCCCGGCCCTGGTCGTCCGCGTGACGGGGCCCCTCACCGCGACGTACACGGCGCCGGCCGCGGCGACCGTCGCCGCCGGCGGGCCATTCAGCCTGGCGGTCACCGTCTCGAACCTCGGCCGGAACGCGTGGGGCAGCGCGGCCGTGGTCCACGGCGTCGATGGCGCGGAGACCGTCCCGGCGGCACGGGCCACGCTCGTCGCGCGCTGGGTCGACCTGGGCGGCGCCACGATCGGAGGCCCCGCGTCTGCCGGCACGGGCGCCACCTCGATCCTGCCGGCCGGCCTCGCGCCGGGCGCGTCGGTCGCAATCGAGGTGCGCATGACGGCACCGGCGGCGGGCGGCGAGTTCCTCCTCGTCCTCGATGTCGTGGATCCCAAGACCGGCTCGCTCGCCGCCGCCGGCGTCCCGCCGGGCATCGTTCGTGTGACGGTGATCCGCTAGAGACGCGCCGACGCCGGGGGTCGATGATCACGCGATGAACGAGTGGCGCATCCCGGGGTTCCTGCCGAGCACCCACGGCTTCCACTTCGCCAATGCCTGGCCGTCAGGGCCGACAATCCGGTTCGGGCCGCTCGACCCGCGGATCATCGGGGTCGGGGACGCGTCGGCCGGGCTGTGTGGGGGCATGGTCTACACCGTGGCGGACCTGTACGCGGCAGGCGTTTCGGTGCCGCCCGATCGAGAGCCGCCGGCCAACGGATCGCCGCGCTTCGTCTCGATCGTCCGGCGCCAGGTGAAGTCGCTCGCGTGGTTGACGGTGCCGCTTCGGTTCTGGCTCCGGTCGGCGCTCGGCGGGTCCCTCGGCGGGGATCGTGCCCGGGCCACGCTCGAGCGCGAGTGGCCCAAGGCGCGCGCGGCCCTCGACGCGGGACGCCTGATCCCGATCGGATTGATCCGCGTCGCGACCGGCGATCCCCGGAAATTGACAAGCAATCACCAGGTGATCGCCTGGGGCTACGCTGAAGACGGGCGGGGGGTGACCCTGCGCCTGTACGACCCGAACTGGCCCGACCGCGACGACGTGACGGTGACGATCCACCTCGACCCGTCCCTCCGAGCGTCAACGCTCTCGCAGTCGACCGGCGAGCCCCTCCTCGCGTGGTTCGTCCTGCCCTACTCGCCAGCCGACCCGCGCGCCTGGCGCTGAAGGAGCCGTCGCGCCCGTGAGCGCCGGGTCGCACGGCGCCTCAGACCACGGGCAGCACCTGGGCGTCGGTCTGGGCCGGCGCGAACAGGTCGCCGACCGCGGCCACCCGGTCCACGATCGTCCGGACCGTCCAGCGGTCGGGCCGCAGGTCCGGGTCGTCGAGCTCGTCCCACGTGATCGGGGCCGACACCGGTGCGCCCGCCGCCGGTCGGACCGCGTACGGCGCGACGAGGGTCTTGATCGACGCGTTCTGGGTGTAGTCGAGCCGGGCCTTGCCGCCGCGATTGGCCTTGGCCCAGTCCCACGAGACGAGTTCCGGCACGGTCGAGCCGACCGCGCGACTGACGGTCTCGACCCAGGCGCTCGTCTCGCTGAACGCATACTTCGGCTCGATCGGGATCCAGACCTGGAGGCCGCGCTTGCCCGTGGTCTTGGGGTAGCCCCGGACGCCCAGGTGCTGGAGCGCCGTGCGGTACAGCCGGGCGAGGACCAGCGTCTCCTCCCAGGTCGTCTTCGTCCCGGGATCGATGTCGATCAGGGCGAACGTCGGCCGGGCCGGCTCGTCGAGCCGCGACGTCCAGGCGTGGATCTCGAAGGCCGCCTGGTTGCCGAGCCAGCACAGCGAGGCGACCCGGTCGGCGATCAGGTGATCGTTCGCGGCGCGCTCCTCAACCCCGACCTCGTGCCAGCGGCGCAGCCACGCGGGCGCGGTCGAGGGGATGTCCTTCTGCCAGAAGCTCGGGCCGTTCGCGCCGTTCGGGAAGCGCTGGAGGTTGAGCGGCCGTTCGGCGAGATGAGGGAGCATCGTCGGCGCGATTCGGGCGAAGTAGGCGATCAGCTCGCGCTTGGTCACGGGCGGGCCCTCGGGCTCCGAGGGGTGGGGCGGGAAGAGGACCTTGTCGAGGTTCGTGAGCTTGAGGTCGTCGCCCTTGGTGCCACCGACCCGCCAGATGCCCTCGGCCGCCATCGAGGCGAGGCGATCGAGCTCGTCGGGCTCGGCCGCCCGGGGCAGGCCATTCGACGGCGTCGCGGGCGGACCCTTGGGTGGCTTCTTCGTCGGCATCGGTCCATCCTCGC